>CAWVTS010000008.1:0-30600 GCA_963933045.1 uncultured Lutibacter sp.
GCTATACGCTTTTGAAAGTGTCTTCTGAGTCATCAATTTTTTTGTTTAAAAAAAACAAGGAAAGAACAAAAATAACCAAATAAAAAACTATTGTACTTGATGTCATTGTTTTAAAGGGATTTTTGATTTATTTTCAATCAAATTTAGTAATTTCGCAAACTAATTGATTAGTACGTAGATGATGAGTAAAAAATTCAGAGAATATAAGGGATTAGACCTTCCAAAAGTTGCAAATGAAACATTAGATTTTTGGGAAGAAAATTCGATTTTTGAAAAAAGTATAACTACTCGTGAAGGAAATAAACCTTTTGTGTTTTTTGAAGGGCCTCCTTCCGCAAACGGATTACCTGGAATTCACCATGTAATGGGAAGATCAATAAAAGATATTTTTTGCCGTTATAAAACGCTACAAGGTTTCCAAGTAAAGCGTAAAGCTGGTTGGGATACTCATGGTTTACCGATTGAGCTGGGTGTAGAGAAAGAGTTGGGAATTACAAAAGAAGATATTGGAAAGAAGATAAGTGTAGAAGAATACAATGACGCCTGTAGAAAAGCGGTAATGCGCTACACAGATGTATGGGAAAATTTGACTAAAACAATGGGCCATTGGGTTGACATGAAGGACCCCTATGTTACCTATCACTCTAAATATATGGAGACTGTTTGGTGGTTGTTAAAACAGATTTACAATAAAGATTTATTATACAAAGGATATACAATTCAACCATATTCTCCAAAGGCAGGTACAGGATTAAGTTCACATGAAATTAATCAGCCTGGTGCATATCAAGACGTTACTGATACAACTATAGTTGCTCAGTTTAAAGCGGTTACTGAAACACTTCCAAGTTTCTTAAAAGATAAAGAAAACGTTCATTTTTTAGCTTGGACAACCACTCCTTGGACATTGCCAAGCAATACAGCATTGACTGTTGGGAATAAAATAGAGTATGTTTTAGTTAAAACATTTAATCAATATACTTTTGAATCGGCTAATTTAATTTTAGCAAAAGCACTTGTAGGAAAACAATTTGGAAAAAAATATTTCAAAGTTGATTCTGAAGATGAAATGGATGCTTATTTAGCAAATGACAAGCAAATTCCATTTTTTATTCAAAACGAATTTAAAGGTTCAGATTTAGTTGGTATAAAATATGAGCAATTGTTGCCGTTTGTACTTCCATATGAAAATGCAGAAAATGCATTTAGAGTGATTGCTGGAGATTTTGTAACTACTGAAGATGGAACAGGAATAGTTCATACAGCACCTACTTTTGGTGCAGATGATGCACTAGTTGCAAAACAAGCCGTACCAGAAATCCCTCCAATGTTGGTGATGGATGAAAATGAAAATTTAGTGCCATTGGTAGATTTACAAGGTAGATTTACCGAGCATATGGGTGAGTTTGCTGGAAAATATGTGAAGAATGAATATTATGCAGATGGTGAAGCACCAGAACGTTCAATAGACGTTGAATTAGCCATTAAATTAAAAGAAGAAAATAAAGCGTTCCACGTAGAAAAATATAAGCATAGTTATCCTCATTGTTGGAGAACAGATAAACCAATTTTATACTATCCATTAGACTCATGGTTTATCAAAGTTACTGAGAAGCGTGACCGTATGTATGAGTTGAATAAAGAGATCAATTGGAAGCCAAAATCTACAGGAGAAGGACGTTTTGGAAATTGGTTAAAAAATGCTAATGACTGGAACTTATCAAGATCACGTTATTGGGGAATACCATTACCAATTTGGAGAACGGAAGATGGAACTGAAGAAATCATTATAGGTTCGGTTGAAGAACTGAAAGATAAGATGAAGCAAGCTGTTTTTTCTGGAATCATGGATAAAGATATTTTTCCTGAGTTTGAAGTTGGTAATATGAGTGATGAAAACTATGATAAAATAGATTTACATAAAAATATTGTGGATCAAATAGTTTTAGTATCACCCTCTGGAAAACCGATGCATCGTGAAGCAGACTTGATTGATGTTTGGTTTGATTCTGGGTCAATGCCTTATGCGCAATGGCACTATCCGTTTGAAAATAAAGAATTAATTGATGACAATAAATTTTTCCCTGCCGATTTTATTGCCGAAGGTGTAGATCAAACTAGAGGATGGTTTTATACACAACATGCAATAGCAACATTGGTTTTTGATTCAATGGCGTATAAAAACGTTGTGTCAAATGGACTTGTTTTAGACAAGCATGGAAAGAAAATGTCTAAGCGATTAGGTAATGGAGTCGACCCTTTTGAAACGATGGGTAAATATGGTCCAGATGCGACTCGTTGGTATATGATTTCTAATGCCAACCCGTGGGATAATTTAAAATTTGATGTTGATGGAATAGATGAGGTTAGGCGTAAGTTCTTTGGAACACTTTACAACACATATTCATTCTTTTCTTTATATGCCAATATTGATAGTTTCAACTATTCTGAAGATAATATTTCTATTGAAAAACGACCAGAAATTGATCAATGGATTTTATCAGAATTAAACACATTAATAAAATACGTTGAAGAATCATTTGATGATTTTGAACCAACAAAAGCAGCACGTGCAATTCAGAATTTTGTTACCGAAAATTTGAGTAACTGGTATGTGCGTTTAAGCAGAAGACGTTTTTGGAAAGGAGATTACCAACAAGATAAAATATCAGCATATCAAACATTATATACCTGTATGTTGACTGTTGCAAAGTTAGGGTCTCCAATTGCACCGTTTTTTATGGACAATTTATATAAAGACTTGACAGTAGTTTCTGTAAAAGGCTTAGAGTCAGTTCATTTAGAAGAGTTTCCGAAATATAACTTGGCAGCTATAGATGTTGATTTAGAAAGAAAAATGCAAAAAGCACAGAAGATTTCTTCTATGGTTTTATCATTGCGTAAAAAGGAAATGATAAAAGTTCGTCAACCGTTGCAAAGAGTTATGATCCCTGTTTTAGATGCTCAGGATAGAGATGACATTCTAGCAATACAAGACTTAATAATATCTGAAGTGAATGTAAAAGAAATTGAACTCATAGATGACGCCTCTGATATTCTTGTTAAAAATATCAAGCCTAATTTTAAAGTTCTTGGGCCTAAATTTGGAAAAGATATGCGTTTTGTAGGTGCTGAAATTCAGAAGTTTACGCAAGAAGATATTAACAAAATAGAAAAAGAAGGAGAAATAGATGTGAAAATTAATGATAATTTTGTAAAATTGTCTATAAATGAAGTGGAAATTTCTTCTCAAGATATTGAAGGTTGGCTAGTTGCTAATCAAGGAAATTTAACGGTTGCTTTAGATATAAATATTACTGATGCTCTACGTAAAGAGGGCAATGCACGTGAATTGATAAATAGAGTTCAAAACTTACGTAAAGATTCAGGATTTGAAGTGACAGATAAGATTAAATTGAGTATTGAAAAAAATTCAATTTTAGAAGAAGCCGTTAAGGCAAATGAAGAGTATATTAAAAATGAAACATTGACAAATGATTTGGTATTTGTTGATAGTATAAAAAACGGTTTTGAAATTGATTTTGATACTATTGAAACAAAAATATTAATTGAAAAAAATTAGAAAATATGGAAGTAAATCCACAAAAATATTCAGATAAAGACTTACAAGAATTTAGAGAAATTATTTTAGCTAAAATCGCATATGCACAAGAAGATTTAGACTTATTGAAAGGTGCTTTTAAAAATGACAGAAACAATGGAACTGAAGATACTTCACCAACGTTTAAAGGATTTGAAGAAGGATCAGAGACGATGAGTAAAGAAGCAAATGTTCAATTGGCTATACGTCAAGAAAAGTTTATTAGAGATTTGAATAATGCTATATTGAGAATTGAAAATAAAACGTATGGAGTTTGCCGTGTAACAGGCAAATTAATCCAAAAAGAGCGTTTGAAGTTGGTTCCACATGCTACTTTGAGTATTGAGGCTAAGAATATGCAATCATAAAACAACATATCATTTGAGAAAGTACATTCTTGTAATTTTTATTATTTTATTAATAGATCAACTTGTAAAGATTTATATCAAAACCCATTTTTATTTAGGTGAAGATATAAAAATTTTAGGCCTAGATTGGGCACGAATTTATTTTGTTGAAAATAATGGAATGGCTTGGGGTGCTGAATTTGGAGGTAGAACAGGGAAATTATTTTTAACGCTCTTCCGTTTAGTTGCTATATTAGGAATAGGTTATTGGCTAGTTTCTACTGTCAAAAATGCAGGGCCAAAATTATTAGCATTTGCCATCGCACTTATTTTTGCAGGCGCTTTTGGGAATATTATTGACTCTGTTTTTTACGGATTAATATTTGATACTCCTGGAGGAACTAAATTGGCTACTATATTTGCTGATGATACTTATGGGAGTTTATTTCATGGAAAAGTGGTAGATATGTTTTATTTTCCATTTATTCAAAATGCAGTTTTCCCATCTTGGATTCCTTTTATTGGTGGTGAAACGTTTACATTTTTTAACGCTATTTTTAATGTTGCCGATTTTGCTATTTCTTGTGGTGTAGGAATATTAATTGTTTTTAATAAAAGAGTTTTTCCAAAAGAAAAACAAATCACACCTTCTGAAAATTTAGATTCCTCAAATTTATAATTATATAATATTTTGCATAAATTCGTAGGATGCAAAACCCTTCACTGGAAATACAAGTTAAAACTCTTCCTTCAAGTCCTGGAGTCTATCAATATTATGATAAGGATGAGAAAATTTTGTATGTAGGGAAAGCAAAAAACTTAAAGAAACGAGTAGCATCTTATTTTAACAAAACCCATGAGAATGGGAAAACAAGAGTACTTGTAAAAAAAATTGTAAGTATAAAGCATATAGTTGTTGATACAGAGACTGACGCTTTATTATTAGAAAACAATCTTATAAAAAAATATCAGCCAAGATATAATGTCATGTTAAAAGATGACAAAACATATCCGTGGATTTGTATTAAGAAAGAACGATTTCCTCGAATATTTTCAACAAGAAATGTCATTAAAGATGGGTCAGAATATTTTGGACCTTACACTTCTGTTCGAACAGTTAGAGCGTTAATTGATTTAATTAAAGAACTATATAAATTAAGAACATGTAATTTCTTTTTGAGCGAAAGTAATGTTGAAATTGGAAAATACAAGAAGTGCTTAGAATTTCATTTAGGCAATTGTAAAGCTCCATGTGAAGGGCTGCAAACAGAAGAAGATTACAATCAAGATATTAAGGCTATTAGGCAAATAATAAAGGGAGATTTTAAAGAAGCATTACAAACTTTTACTGATCTAATGCAATTTTATGCAGATCAAATGGAGTTTGAAGAGGCGCAAAAAATTAAAGATAAGATTGAGAATTTAGCCAACTATCAAGTTAAATCTACAGTTGTAAATTCTTCAATCACCAATGTTGATGTGTTTTCAATTATATCTGATGAAAGTTACGGATATGTCAATTTTTTTAAAATAATGAATGGTGCTATTATTCAGTCACATACATCTGAAATTAAGAAAAAACTAGACGAAACAGATAAAAATTTATTAGAATTGGCAATTGTAGAAATTCGCCAAAGATTTCATTCGCAGTCAAAAGAAATTTACACCCCTTTTGCGGTAAATGTTGGAGATGAAATAAAAGTAACTGTTCCCAAACTAGGGGATAAGAAAAGAATTGTTGATTTATCTTTAAGGAATGCAAAATATTTTAGGCAAGAACAGTTCAAGCAAATT
This sequence comes from uncultured Lutibacter sp., assembly GCA_963933045.1. GTDB lineage: Bacteria > Bacteroidota > Bacteroidia > Flavobacteriales > Flavobacteriaceae > Urechidicola. The sequence goes on from CAWVTS010000008.1 coordinate 5,743, forward strand.
AAAATTGTAGATCCAGATCGTCATGTAAAACGAATTATGGCGCAAATGCAAAAAGATTTAAGATTACAACAAGAACCACGACATATAGAATGCTTTGACAATTCTAATATTCAAGGTACTCATCCTGTTGCAGCTTGTGTAGTTTTTAAGAACGGAAAGCCAAGTAAGAAAGAATATCGTAACTTTAATATTAAAACTGTCGTTGGACCTGATGATTTTGCATCTATGGAAGAAGTGGTTTTTAGACGATATAAGCGCTTGGTTGAAGAAGGTGAGGATTTACCTCAGTTAATTGTAATAGATGGAGGCAAAGGGCAATTGTCATCAGCGTTGAAGAGTTTAGATGCGTTGGGTATACGGAATAAAATAGCAATTATTGGAATTGCAAAAAGATTGGAAGAAATTTATTATCCAAATGATTCAATTCCATTATATTTGGATAAGAAATCTGAAACGTTGAAAATTATTCAACAATTAAGGAACGAAGCGCATCGTTTTGGAATAACACATCACAGAAATAAAAGGAGTAAAGCAGCAATTCAGACTGAGTTAGAACAGATTCCTGGTATAGGTCAGCAAACAATTGTAACATTACTACAACATTTTCGTTCTACTAAAAGAGTTGTTGAAGCATCAAGAAAAGAATTAGGAGAAGTTATTGGTGAATCTCGCGCAACCAAATTACATAATTACTATCATAGTAATAAGTAACAGTAAACTAACCAAACCAAATGAAGAAGTATTTATTTTTATCGTTATTGTTAATCTCCCCTTTTTTGTTTTCGCAAGAAAATGATACGATAAAAAAGGATGTAAAAGTAGGCTTAGTACTTTCTGGAGGAGGAGCAAAAGGTTTCGCTCATATAGGCGTTTTAAAGGTCTTAGAAGAAGCGGGAGTTCGTGTGGATTATATTGCAGGTACAAGTATGGGCGCAATTGTTGGTTCAATGTATGCTTCAGGTTATAACGCTAAAGAAATAGACTCTTTAATGAGAACTTTTGATTTTGAAGTTTTATTACAAGATGAAATACCAAGAAAATCAAAACCTTTTTATGAAAAAGAAAGGGGCGAAAAATACGCGCTAACTTTTCCGTTACAAAAAGGAAAAATAGGAATACCAAAAGCCTTTTCTAAAGGTCAAAACATCCTGAACTTAACTACAGATTTATTGCAACATGTTGATACGATAAAAGATTTCAACAAACTTCCAATTCCCTTTTTATGTATTGCTACAAATTTAGAAACTGGAGAACAAGAACTTTTAAATAGTGGTTTCTTACCAAAAGCAGTTCAAGCAAGTAGTGCTTTTCCGACACTTTTAGAGCCAGTAGAAATTCATGATAAAGTATTGGTAGATGGTGGAATTGTAAATAATTTTCCTGTGTTTGAAGTGAAAAAAATGGGCGCTGATATTATTATTGGTATAGATCTAAAAAGTGATTTTGATAAAGAGGATGAATTGAATTCTGCACTTGAAATACTCAATCAGATTATCAACTTTCAAATGTATAAAGATCATGATAAACGTGTTGAAATGACGGACGTTTATATGCATCCAAACATGAATTCTTATAAAGTCACATCATTTGATAAGTTGGAGGAAATTGTAAAAATTGGAGAAGAAATTGCTCGATCAAATTTTGATAGATTTAAAGAAATTGCACGTCAACAAAATTATAAAAGAAAACCAATTTATAGAAAAGATAAGCCACAAAAAATTGTAGTAAAGACCATAGAAATAGATGGGAATAAGGATTATACTAGAACTTATGTAAAAGGGAAAATGCAATTATATAAAAAGGATACTTTGAATTATCAAGAATTTGTTGAAGGGATTAATAACCTATCTGCAACAGGAAATTTTTCAAATATTCAATATAATATAGAAGAAGAATCTGATGGAAGTGTAATAAAACTAAAGTTAAAGCAAAATGATATTTCAACGTATGTAAAGTTTGCTGCACATTACGATAATCTATATAAAACAGGTGTGTTGACCAATATTACAGCGAAGCATATTTTAGGTAAGAATGATATTTTTTCAGCAGATCTAATTTTAGGAGATAACCTTAGGTATAATTTAGATTACTTTATAGATAATGGGTCTTATTGGAGTTTTGGTTTAAAATCTAGTTACAATACTTTTAAAACCGATTTTGATGTTCCTGAAGATAATGAAGACTTCAATGTAGATAGATTGAATGTAAATTATTCAGACTTCACTAATCAATTATATTTTCAAACTGTTTTTAATAGAAGGTTAGCACTTGGTGTTGGTTTAGAACATAAACATTTAAATGCATATACTAGGACTGTTGCAATGAACCCAAATCAGCCAAAGACATATTTTGATAAATCAGATTATGGAAATTTGATTTCCTATATCAAATTTGATAGTTATGATAAAAAATATTTTCAAAAAGATGGGTTCTTAGTTGATGTAGGTTTTAGATGGTATTTGTTTTCTTCTGACTATAATGAAAATTTCAACTCCTTTTCACAGCTAAGAGGAAAATTTGGGTATGCTCATACATTTTTTGATAAACTGACAGTACATTTTGTTTCAGAAGCAGGATTTACTATAGGTGATAATGATAATGAAATCTTGGACTTTAGTTTAGGTGGATATGGAGAAAATTATATCAATACTTTTATTCCACATTATGGTTATGAATTTGCTTCATTGAGCGGAAATGAATTTTTACGATCTACTTTAAAATTGCGTTATGAATTTACAGAAAACCATTATTTAATGGGAGCAGCAAATGTTGCTCGCGTTGAAGATAATATCTTTAATGACGGACGAATTTTTAAAAATAGCAAATTAGGATATGGTGTAGGTTATGGGTTTGACTCATTCCTTGGGCCAATAGAACTTAACTACACCTGGTCTCCAGAAATTAAAGAAAACTACTGGTATTTTAATTTAGGATATTGGTTTTAGCAAAACATTTTATATAAAAAAACCCAATTGCATTGCAATTGGGTTTTTTACTTCTTTGATATTGTGTAACGCTTTACGTATCATTTTGTTTGTCAAAACGATATTGTAAATATTGGTAAGCATCACGAGGCAAAATTTTGATCCACTTTTTGTACTTTAAAAACCATCTAACTTGAATAGATGGATACCCTTGTTTAAGGTATGAAGCAATAAAAGGATGCACATTTAGCATTACCTTTTTATTCTTCTTGAAACTAATAATTTTATCAAGTTCATTTTCAATTTTCTCGATAAGTACTATAGGCGCTTCTACTTCTCCATTTTTATTTGGGTTTGGTTCTCTCGTTTTAATAACCATTTCTGGTCTTACTCTTTGACGAGTTATTTGAATCAATCCAAATTTACTTGGAGGTAAAATTTTGTGCTTAGTACGGTCAAAAGCCATTTCTTTTCTTAAATGGTCAAATAGTTTTTGTCTATCTTCTGACTTGTGCATATCGATAAAATCAACAACTATAATTCCTCCCATATCACGTAATTGTAACTGTCTAGCAACTTCTGTTGCAGATAGTAAATTTACTTCAAGGGCAGTATCGGATTGTGATTTGGCTTTGTTTGAACGGTTACCGCTATTTACATCTATTACATGTAATGCTTCAGTATGTTCAATAACCAAATAGGCTCCTTTACTCATAGAAACAGTTTTTCCGAAAGATGTTTTGATTTGGCGTTCTATGCCATATTTCTCAAAAATCGGAATACTTGATTTATGTAGTTTCACAATAGATTCTTTTGATGGCGCTATTTCTGCTAAATAGTCTTTAATCTCTTCACCAAGAGATTCGTCATCAACTATAATGTTGGTGAAAGAATCGTTAAATACATCTCTTAAAATAGAAGATGCTCTGTTTAATTCACTTAAAACTTTTGTAGGTGCTTGTGCTCTTTTTATCTGTTTGCACATGTTCACCCACCTTTCTAATGAGTTTTGTAAATCTTTGTCTAAATCTGCTACTTTTTTGTTCTGCGCAACAGTTCTAACAATGACTCCAAAATTCTTAGGTTTAATGCTTTTCATTAAACGTTTTAATCTGTCTTTCTCTTTTGGATCGTCTATCTTTTGAGATACCGAAATACGGTTAGAGAAAGGAACTAAAACTAAAAATCTACCAGCAATTGAAAGCTCAGAATTTAGCCGAGGTCCTTTGGTAGAAATTGGTTCCTTTACAATTTGAACCAATAATTCTTGTCCTGTTTTAAGTACATCATTAATGTTTCCATTTTTGTCAATATCTTTTTCAAAATGGAAATTTTTTAAAGTGAAATCTTTTTGTTTGCCTGTGTTTACTTCCTTAATGAATTTAGAAAGTGATAATAACTGTGCACCTAAATCATGATAATGTAAAAAGCCATCTTTTTGATAACCAACATTTACAAATGCTGCATTTAATCCAGTTAACGTTTTTCCTATTTTTGATAGAAAAACATCTCCAACTGAGATTTTGTTGTCATTAGTCTCCTTGTTTAATTCAGTAAGTCTACCATCCCTTAATAAGGCGAAATCAATATCAGAGGAACCGGATCTTATAATTAGTTCTGTCTTCACTCCGAGTTTGTTTTATATCTATATAATAAAATACAGATTGGTTTATAAATTTCACAGGTTTTTAATCTGTAGAAACTTTAATGTTTTTAAAGTTTCATTTTCAAAGAACGTTTGTTTTTTCAAAAGAGAAGTAAGTTAAAACTTACTTCTTCTTTTTGTGTCTGTTTGCTCTAGCTCTTTTTTTACGCTTGTGCGTAGAAATTTTAGCTCTCTTTCTTTTTTTACCACTTGGCATAATAATACTCTGTTTTAAATTGTTATAATGCTATAATTATTTTACAGCAACTTTACTTTTCACTCCTTCTACAAACACTTTTGCAGGTTTGAAAGACGGTATATTGTGAGCAGGAATTTTAATTGTTGTATTCTTAGAAATATTTCTTCCAGTTTTTTCAGCTCTTTTCTTGATGATAAAACTTCCAAATCCTCTTAGATATACGTTTTCACCTTTTTCTAAAGAACCCTTCACGTCATCCATAAATGCTTCAACTGTTGCTAAAACATCACCTTTTTCAATCCCTGATTTTTCCGAAATACTCGATACGATTTCTGCTTTTGTCATTTTTATATGTATTTATATATTGGGTTTTATTTTAAAGGTTGCAAATATATATATAATAAATTCAACTTCAAAAGGTTAAATGGTTAAAATTTAAAAGGATAAAAGTTATTATCTGAGGTATTTATTAATGTATTTTTGCCGAAGACAAATTTTACAATGACATTTTCTAACATTCTCATAAAGTGGTATTTACAAAATAAGAGAGATATGCCATGGCGGAATACGACTAATCCTTATTATATATGGTTATCTGAAATTATTTTGCAACAAACAAGAGTTGAGCAAGGAACAGCATATTATTTAAAATTTGTCGAAATTTTTCCAACTGTTTATGATTTAGCCAGCGCAAAAGAAAGTGAAGTTTTAAAATTGTGGCAAGGTTTGGGTTATTATTCTAGAGCTAGAAATTTACATTTTACAGGAAATTACATTGTAAATGAACTAAATGGACAATTTCCATCTACTTATAATGAGATATTGAAATTAAAAGGAGTTGGAGATTATACAGCTTCAGCGATAGCCTCATTTTGTTTTGACGAGCCTACTGCAGTGGTTGATGGCAATGTATATCGAGTTTTATCACGTTTTTTTGATATTGAAACCCCAATTAATTCTACTAAAGGAATTAAATACTTTAAAGAATTAGCGCAAGAACTTATAGATGTAGATAATGCAGCAACACACAATCAATCGATAATGGAGTTTGGTGCAAGAATGTGTAAACCTCAAAATCCAGATTGTGAAATTTGTCCTTTAAACGATAAATGTTTAGCGCTTCAGCAAAATAAAATTAAAAGTTTGCCAGTAAAAGATAAGAAAATCAAGTTGAAAAAACGATTTTTTAATTACCTTGTTCTTGTTTCATCAGATGAAAAAACAATATTAAACCTAAGAGAAGGAAAAGGCATTTGGCAAGGGTTATATGAATTTCCTTTGGTTGAATCAGAAAAAACTATTGATAAAGATGAATTGCAAGAATATGAATTATTCAAAAAAATAGTAGGGAATACTGCTTTTGAATTAGATCTCTACAACAATCAAGAGAAGATACATAAGCTGTCACATCAGCATTTATATACTCGTTTTTGGATTTTGAAAGTAGATAAAAATGAGTTCACAACGATTAATTGGAAACAGATAAATAGTTTTCCAGTACCCATATTAATTCATAATTTTGTGGAAGAACTAAAACGAACAATTATTTTTAGTATTTTTGATAAAAAATAAATAAATTATGGCTGGAACTTTAAATAAAGTAATGTTAATTGGGCATTTGGGTGATGAAGTAAAAATGCATTATTTTGATGATAAGAATTCTATTGGTCGTTTTCCTATCGCAACAAATGAATCATATACCAATAAAAAAACTGGAGAAAAAGTGACTACAACAGAGTGGCATAATCTAGTAGTGAGAAATAAATTGGCAGAAATATGTGAAAAATATTTAACCAAAGGAGATAAAATTTATTGTGAAGGGCGCATTAAAACACGTCAATGGGAAGGTGAAGATGGAGCGAAAAGATACTCTACAGAAATTCATGTGGTCGACATGACCTTTTTAACCACTAAAAGAGATTTAGACTCTAAACCTACTCAAACTTCATCTCAGCAAACAAGTCAAAAAGCAGTAACTGAGCCTGAGGTAATAGAAAATGATGATTTACCATTTTAAGTTTAATTTAATTAAGAAATAATTGGATCCAGAACCCTTGAGTTTTATGTATATTTCATTAGCAATTTTCAGCAAAATATTTTTGTTAAGGTTCGCTATCTTATTAATACTTTTAGTTTGCTCTGCTTTTATTTCAGGAACAGAAATCGCTTTCTTTTCATTATCTCGAACAGAAATTGATGAAGCAAAAGAGTCTAACTCAAATAAGCAAAAAGCAGTTGTAAGGCTATTAAAAAAACCTAGAAAATTACTAGCCACAATTTTAATTTCCAATAATTTCATTAATATTTTAATCGTATTAATATTTGCATTTATAGGTGAAGAATTATTTACTGGAATCACAAATATTTATTTAAAATTTTCAATTGAAGTTGGACTAGTTACATTTCTTATACTCTTCTTTGGTGAAGTTATCCCTAAGGTTTACGCTACAAGAAACGCTATGAAATTTGCAACTCTTATGGTTATGCCGATATCTTTTTTAAATAAGTTATTGACTATTCCAAGTTATGTTTTAATGAGTCTTACCAACTTTGTAGAAGGAAGGCTTGGTCAAAAAAACTCAAAATTTTCTATTGAAAAACTATCTCAAGCATTAGAACTAACTTCAAATGATGCGACAACTGATGATGAACAGAAAATTTTAGAAGGAATTGTAAAGTTTGGTAATACTGAAACAGAACAAATCATGAAACCTCGAATTGATGTGTTTGCAATTTCTGATAAAGAGAATTATAAAACCGTAATTGCTCTAATTATAAAAAACGGTTTTTCCAGAAACCCTATTTTTCACGAATCTATAGATGAAATAGTAGGAGTATTATACGCTAAAGATTTACTTCCGCATTTAGATAAATCTGATTTTGAATGGCAAAAATTAATAAGAGAACCCTTTTTTGTACCTGAAAACAAAAAATTAGATGACCTTTTAAAAGAATTTCAAGAGAAAAAAAATCACCTTGCTATTGTAGTTGATGAATATGGTGGAACTAGCGGTATAGTTACATTAGAAGATATTATCGAAGAAATTGTTGGAGATATTTCAGACGAATTTGATGATGATGATTTATCGTATTCTAAAATTGATAAACACAATTATGTCTTTGAAGGAAAAACGTCAATAAAAGATTTTTCTAAAGTTATAAATGTAGATGAAGATTTGTTTGAACAAGAGAAAGGAGAGACGGAGACTCTTGCAGGATTGTTACTAGAAATTTCTGGAAAATTTCCCAAAACTAAAGAAGTAATAAAGTTCAAGCACCTTACGTTTAAGATTGAAGTAATCGATCAACGACGCTTAAAACAAGTTAAGGTAACAATTAATCCTATAATTGATGAAAGTTAAAAACGGACTATTTCTTTTAATACCTTTTATTTTCTTGTCTTGTAGTGATACCGTTTTGCCTAAACCAAAAGCCTTTTTAAGATTAGAATATCCTGAAGCAATATACCAAAAAGTTGTAAGTGACTGTCCATATTCATTTCAAGTTTCTCAACAATCTGTTTTAGATTTTGAGAATAATTGTTGGTTAAAAATTCATTATCCATCAATGAATGCTACTTTACACGTGACTTATAGAGAAGTGAATAATGATCTTGAAGATGTTTTAAGAGAAGTAGAGAAACTCACTTTTGAGCATACAGTTAAAGCAGATGGAATCGGGATTAGTCAGCCGTTTGAAAACAAAGTATCGAATGTGTATGGTAAAATTATTAATGTTGAAGGCAATGTAGCTTCTAACCTTCAGTTTCATGTAACTGATAGTGTTAAAAATGTGCTATACGGTTCTCTTTATTTTAATGTAAAGCCGAACTATGATTCAATACTTCCTTCAGTTATGCATATAGAAAAAGATATTAAGAATTTAATGGAAAGTGTTGAATGGAAAAATTAGTCAACTTTCTTACTTTCCAGAAGTAAATAAAACTGAACACTAAATAAGAAAATTCCAAATACAAGATGTGCCGCCTGAGTTCCTATAGGAAAATCAACGTAGTACATTAATATTCCACTAAGAATTTCTACACCTAATAGTCCTAATATCCAATTTACTTTTTTGTACCCTAACTTTAATTTTTCATTCTGGTAAAATAGCCAAAAGTTGACCAATACAATAGCGATTGTAAATGATCTATGAATATAAAATTTTAGATCTGGAGCCATTAAGCTTAATTGCTTGTTTTCAAAACCTAGAAGTTTTACTTGCTCATCTACATATTGCCTCACTTGTGTTCCAAGAGCAATTTGAATGAGTGAAAAGATAGCCGCAACCCAAAGCATATTTGTGAAAGTAGTATTTCTTTTTTTTGTATTATATAAGTGTTTATTAACTATGTGGTGAAGCGTTAATAGTATAGCAACAATCACTAGCCCAACAATCATATGGACAGTAATTATTGATGGCTTTAAAACGGTATCTACAACCGTCTTTCCAAGCCAAGCCTCAAAAAGCATTAATATAAAAGCAATAAATGATAATATAGGAATCCACTTATTCTCTTTCCTAAACTTAGTGGAAACAACAACTAAAAATAGAAAGAAAAACCCAGATAATACGGAAGCCAACCTGTTTATGTACTCTGTCCAAGTATGATATACATTGAATTTTGCATAATCGTGTTTTTTATATGCGATCCAATTTTCTTTCTCAAATTTTAATGAAGATTTGAAATCATTTTGTACTACTAGAAGACCTTTGTCTTTTATAATAACAACTCCTTTTTCATATTCATGATCTGGAGCCCATAATAATTGAGACTCTTCTGTTGGAGGTATAAGATAGCCAAAACATTTTGGCCAATCAGGACATCCCATTCCTGAGCCTGTCATTCTAACAATAGATCCTGCAAGAAAGAGAAGGTATAACGAAATCAGCGTTAGTTTTACTATTCTTGGAAAATGTCTTTTCATTAAAAATGTTTTTGCAAATATAATTCAATCCAACAAAAAAAGCTTCCTAAATAAGGAAGCCTTTTTTAAAATAAGTTAAAGAAATTATTTAATTTCTTTAACAGCGTCTTTAACAATTTTAGAACCTTCTTCAACTACTTCTTTAGCACCATCTTTTATAGCTTTTTTAGCATCAGCTGCTTTTGAAGCGATAGAGTCTTTTACGGTTTCAGCACCTTCTTCAACTGCATCAGCAGTTTTTTCGGCAGCATCTTTTACACCATCAACTACATTTTCAACACCGTCTTTTACAGCATCAACATCTTTTTTTGCATCTTTACAAGATACAGCAATAACACTTACAAGTGCAATAATTAAAATTCCTTTAAATAATTTCATGATTATTGGGTGTATAATTAGATTAATAATTACAAATATACAAGAATATCTTTGTTAACCTTAAATAAAAGAAATTATTTAATAGTCTTTATATCAGTAACTTTGTATAATTCACCACCAGCAATGCCTGTAATATTCTTTACAATTTCTTCAGATGAAATTATAGTACTATCAAAAGTTATCTTCCCTATTTTATTTTCAAAATCAACTTTAGATATTGTAACGCCTTCAAGTTTGTGAATTTTTGATTCAATTAGTTTCGCACAGCCAATTTCACAAGTCATACCTTGAATGGCAACCTCAATATTTTCAATTCCTTTTTCTACACCTGAAACTTTAGTTGCTGTTTTCACATCATTTTTACAAGAAACTATAGATAAGATGATAGTTAACGCAATTAGATATTTAAATTTTTTCATAATAGTATTATTTTTGAAACAAAATTACATAGAATACTAGTGTTTTCCGAATAAATTATAAGACTTTTGTGTATTCTAAATTATTCAAATGACAAGTAACCAGCAAAAATGGTTCTATCTGATTGTACTCTCTCTTATTTGGGGTAGTTCGTTTATACTTATAAAAAAAGGACTTATTGGTTTGTCACCTGTAGAATTAGGTGCGTTACGTATTATTTTTACAGGATTTTTCCTTTTTGTTTTTGGGTTCAAGAGTATTAGAACAATTGAAAAAAAGAATTGGAAATGGATTATAATTTCAGGTTTTTTAGGATCGTTTTTTCCATCATTTTTATTTGCATTTGCAGAAACTGAAGTTGATAGTGGAGTTGTGTCAATATTGAACTCATTAGTGCCGCTTAATACTATTTTATTTGGACTAGCAGTTTTTAAAATTACCTCTACTAAACGACAAGTTTTTGGTGTTATTATTGGTTTTATAGGTACTGCACTATTAATAGCTAATGGCGCTAAACTCAATCCAAATCAAAATTACCTGTATGCTGGTTTTGTGATTTTAGCAACAGTAATGTATGCGATGAATGTAAATATTATTAAAAAATATTTACAAAACGAGAAGCCAATGGCAATAGCTGTAGGTAATTTTGCTGTAATTATCATCCCAGCGATAATAGTATTATTGTTTACAGATTTCTTCTCCCAAACTATTTACAAGACAGAAACAATAATACCCTCTATTTTATACATTGTTTTATTATCTCTATTTGGAACTGCTTTAGCCAAAGTTTTATTTAATAAATTGGTTCAAATAGCCTCTCCGGTTTTTGCTTCATCTGTTACTTATTTAATGACTTTAGTTGCAGTTTTATGGGGGTCTATGGATGGAGAGAAAATAAGTGCGATGCAATTTGTTGGAGCAATTATTATTTTACTTGGTGTTTACTTGGCGAATAAAAAAAAGACTAATTAACTATCTGAGAAATAGTAGTTTTTAAAATTTGTATTGACTTTGTCATTTCAAAAAAAAGGAATATATTTGCACCCGCCTTTCGGAAGATGGGCTTAATTATTAACAAGCGAAATTTAAATTTAATCGTATGTACGCAATTGTAGAGATAGCAGGGCAACAATTTAAAGTAGCAAAAGATCAAAAGGTATTCGTTCACCGTTTACAAGGAGAAGAAGGTTCAAATGTAACATTTGATAATGTTCTTCTAGTAGATAATGGATCAGTAACTATTGGCGCCCCAGCTATAGAAGGAGCAGCAGTGACTGCCAAAATCTTAAATCACTTAAAAGGTGATAAGGTAATCGTTTTCAAAAAGAAACGTAGAAAAGGATATAGAGTAAAGAACGGTCACAGACAGTCTTTAACTCAAATCCAAATTGAAAGTATTGCAGCATCTGGTGCAAAGAAAGCAACTGCTAAAAAAGCAGCGCCTAAAGCAGAAGCAGTAAAAACATCAGTTCCTAAAGTTGAAGCAGTAGCTCAAGACTTTAGTAAAATGACTGTTGCTGAATTGAAAGATTTAGCAAAAGCAAAAGGAGTAACAGGAATTTCTTCTATGAAGAAAGCTGATTTAATTGCAGCATTAAGTTAATTAACACTAAAACCGTAATAAAATGGCACATAAAAAAGGAGTCGGAAGTTCGAAAAATGGTAGAGAATCACAATCGAAACGTTTAGGAGTTAAGATTTTTGGAGGACAAGCTGCAATTGCAGGAAATATTATTATCCGCCAAAGAGGAACTACACATAATCCAGGTGAAAATGTATATATGGGGAAAGACCATACATTGCATGCTAGAGTCGATGGTCTTGTGAAGTTTACAAAGAAAAGAGATGATAGATCATATGTTTCTATAGTTCCTTTTGAAGCTTAAGAAATTTATTTGATTAAAAAATAAGTTAAACTCCCAAACGAAAGTTTGGGAGTTTTTTTATACCTATTTCGTACATTTGTTTTATGATGTATTTTTTATACAATTTAATTGTTTCTCTTGCTCGTTTGTTTCTTCAAATCATAGCGCTGTTTAATAAAAAAATTAAACTTTTTGTTGATGGAAGAAAAGAGACATTCCAAAAGTTATCTAACACGATTTCTAATACTGATAAAGTAGTTTGGATTCACTGCGCTTCTTTAGGTGAGTTTGAGCAGGGAAGACCTATAATAGAAAAAATCAGAAAAACATATACGAACCATAAAATTGTTTTAACCTTTTTTTCCCCTTCAGGATATGAAGTTCGTAAGAACTATAGTGAGGTAGATGTTGTTTGTTATTTGCCTTTAGATACTAAATTAAATGCACGGAAATTTATTGACTTAGTTCGTCCAGAAATAGCAATTTTTGTTAAATATGAGTTTTGGCCAAATATTTTAAATGAATTAAAAAGCAGAAAAGTTACTACAATTCTTGTCTCAGGAATTTTTAGAATAGACCAAGTCTTTTTTAAACCGATAGGCTCTTGGATGCGTAAATCGTTACAAACATTTTCTCACTTTTTTGTTCAGGATGAGAATTCTGAAAAACTATTAAATTCTATAGGAATTCATAATGTAAGGGTTAGTGGAGATACACGTTTTGATAGAGTACATGAAATACCGCTACAGGATAATACGCTTAATTTCATTCAAGAATTTAAACAAGATCAATTAACTTTTGTTGCTGGAAGTACATGGGAAGAAGATGAAGAATTAATTGTAGATTATATAAATAACAAGGCTTCAGCAAGCGAAAAATTTATCATAGCGCCACACAATATCAATTCTAAAGAAATAAAAGAATTGCAAAAGGCTATCAATAAAAAAACAGTATTGTTTTCTGAAAAAGAAAATCAAAATTTAAAGGATGCGCACGTTTTTATTATTGATACTATTGGAATACTAACTAAAATTTATAGTTATGCCGATATTGCATATGTTGGTGGTGGATTTGAGACAGGACTGCATAATATTTTAGAACCAGCAACTTTTGGTGTGCCAATTATTATAGGACCAAAATATGATAAGTTTCGAGAAGCAGTAGGTTTAGTTAACGAAGGTGGATGTTTTGTTGTGTATAACAAAGAAGAGTTTAATGACCAGTTAAAAGAGTTATTTACTGATGCTGATGATAGAACCAAAAAAGGGAAAATTACAAAAAAATTTATTTCACAAAATATAGGTGCAACAAAAATAGTTTTAGACTATATTAAATCTAGAATTAATTAGACGATGGAAAATCAATTAATAGACAATTTTGGCCGAAAAATTACATATTTGCGTTTGGCAGTAACCGATCGTTGTAACTTGCGTTGCCAATATTGTATGCCTGCTCACGGAATTGATATTGTAGATAGAAAGGAGTTGTTGACTTTTAAAGAAATGTACCGAATTACACGTGTTTTAAGTGAACTCGGAGTTAATAAGGTTAGATTAACAGGAGGTGAACCATTTGTAAGAAAAGACTTTGTGAAGTTCTTAGAGATGCTTGATTTTAATGATTTATTAGACGAAATTAATATTACAACCAATGGAGCATTAATTCGTAAGCATATTAAAACTATTGAAGGTTTAAAAGTGAAGTCTATCAATTTGAGTATTGACAGTCTTGATAAAAAGAAGTTTGCAGAAATAACACGTAGAGATGTTTTTGACGAAGTTTATAAAACGCTGGAACTACTTGAAAATAGTACGATTAATTTAAAACTAAATATTGTTGTCCAATCTGGAATTAATACAGACGAACTTACAGATTTCGTTGAATTGACTAAAGAAAAAAATATTTCCGTTAGATTTATAGAAGAAATGCCATTTAATGGTGTTGGATTGAAAGAAGGAAAAGAAGTTTGGGATTACACAAAAATTTTAGCGGAGATAGAAAAGAAGTATGATGCTATTGATAAATTAGATGATGGAAAATCGTCTACTTCACGTAATTTTAAAGTGAATATGTATAAAGGAACTTTCGGAATTATTCCTGCTTTTACACGGACTATCTGTAGTGACTGTAATAGAATTAGAATTACGTCTACAGGAATGTTTAAGAATTGCCTGTTTGATGATGGTGTTTTTAATGTACGAGACTTTATAAGAAACGGAGCGAGTAATGATGATTTAAAGAAACTGTTTTTATCTATTGTAGCTAAAAAACCTAAGAACGGTTTTGTGGCTGAAAAGTCAAGGGAATCAAATGTTTCAGAAAGCATGTCAACTATTGGAGGTTAAAAATTAAAAGTATCGAACTTACAAACGTACATAACGCCCTTAAAATTATATTAAATCACACTGAAAATTACGGTGTGGAAGAAGTTAATTTTGCCGATTCTTTAGGTCGAGTTTTAAAAGAAGAAATTTTTGCTGATAGAGATTTCCCTCCATTTAATAGAGTTTCTATGGATGGTATTGCTATTTCTCATAATTCGTTTGTAAACGGACAAAGCGCTTATAAAATAGAAGGAGTTCAAGCAGCAGGAAGCGAGCAATTGACGTTGAATGACACTACTAATTGTATTGAAGTGATGACAGGTGCAATGCTTCCCTTAAATTGTGATGTTGTTATTCCGTATGAACAAATAGCCATTGAAAATCAAATTGCTTCGATAGTTATTGAAGAGTTAATTTTTTATAAAAACATACACAAAAAAGGAAGTGATAAAAATAAGGGAGATTTCCTTATTTCAAAGAACACATTGATTTCTTCTGCCGAAATTGGAGTCTTGGCGACTGTAGGGAAATCAAAAGTAAAAGTTGCTAAAAACCCAAGAGTTATGATTGTTTCAACAGGTGATGAATTGGTTGAAGTAAGTCAAACACCAAAAGAATTTCAAATAAGAAGATCAAATGTTCACACCTTAGTTTCGCTACTTAAAAGAAAGCAAATACAAGCTGATACAGCACATATTACAGATGATAAAAATACGCTCAAACAAAAGATTAATGAGTTTTTAGAGAGTTATGACGTCTTGCTTTTTAGTGGAGCAGTGAGCAAGGGTAAGTTTGATTTTATTCCAGAAGTGCTAGATGAATTGGGAGTAGAAAAACTGTTTCATAAAGTAGCACAAAGACCTGGAAAGCCATTTTGGTTCGGTGGCACTACTATTTCTATTATTAGTAAACAAGATGTTAATCAGGATGAGAAAAAAAGTAAAACAATTGTATTCGCATTCCCAGGAAATCCGATTTCAACTTTTGTGAGTTGTGTAAAATATTTTTATCCTTGGTTTGACAAATCGTTGGGAATAGAATCAACAAATCAAAACCTTGCTATTCTTGCAAATGATATTACCTTTAATCCTTCAATGACTTACTTTGTCCAAGTAAAATTGGAAAATAAAAATGGAAGTATCTACGCAATTCCAATAGTTGGAAATGGCTCAGGAGATTTAGCCAGTTTAGTTGAAGGAGGTGCATTTCTTGAATTGCCAGCAGATAAAAAGAAGTTTAAAAAAGGAGAAGTTTTTCCAGTAATTAAATATAGATAATGAGTGATTTTTCACATATAAATAAAAAAAATCAACCAAAAATGGTCAATGTAGGTGATAAAAAAATCACCAAAAGAAAAGCACTTGCAAGAGCAACGATGTTTTTAGGTTCTGAGATTATTTCACATTTTATAAATGATGAATTAACCACGAAAAAAGGACCAGTTTTTCAAACAGCCATTATCGCAGGAATACAAGCAGTGAAAAAGACTTCAGAATTGATTCCGATGTGTCATCCTCTGATGATTCAAGGAGTTGATATTGATATTAAAATCATCAATACAAACGAAATAGAAATTAATTGTTCTGTAGAAATTGAAGGGAAAACAGGTGTAGAAATGGAAGCGCTGACTGGAGTAAGTATTACCGCTTTGACAGTGTATGATATGTGTAAATCACTTTCTCAAAAGATGGTAATTAAAGAAGTGAAATTGATTGAAAAAATAGGAGGAAAATCTGACATTAAAATTGATGAGTAAACACCAAAAACATACCAAATTAATACGTAGAAATAATGGCGTTTATGCAACTAATGAAATTGTGTTTTTAGGCGTTAAATGCTCAATAATTACTAATTTAGTTCAAAAAATAGCAAAAAAAAATCAAAAAAAATCAAAAATAGCATATTTAGACGCAAGTCATAATGATAAAATTCAGGCGCCAAATTTTGATACATTTACATTTCATCATTCAGGAAATTTAGACGCTAATTCTCAAACGTCTTTAAATCCATATAATTCAAGAATTCAATTGTCTCAATATGATTTAGTATGTATTAACGGAAACCATTATCAAGGAGAAAAACAAGTCTTAATTTTAGATAATGATAAGGAAGCATCAGTATTAAAAAGGCTAGATCAGTTGAATAATATTCAGTTTGTTGTCAAGATGAATGAAGACTCGAAGTATTTCGATTTTTTAATTGAAAATTTTCCAACTATTCAAAACCTAAACTGTTATATGATTGATGAAATTGATGCCATTTCGGCACATATCAATCGATTAATTGAAGAGGTGATACCTCCGGTTCAATCACTTATTTTGACAGGGGGCAAAAGTGCACGAATGGGAACCGACAAAGCATTGTTAGAATATCATGGGATGTCACAACAAGATTTTTTGTTCAATCAATTGAGCAAAATATTTATTTCTTATAAAGTTGAAAAGGGGGTGTATCTATCCGTAAGAAATGACCAGAAAAGTGATGATAAACCTACAATTTCTGATAAATTTTTAAACTTAGGGCCTTTTGGAGCTATCTGTTCTGCATTTCAGAAAAATCCAAATGTTGCTTGGTTTGTGTTGGCTACAGATCTTCCATTTGTAGATGATGAAATTATAAATTTGTTGTTAAAGCATAGAAATCCAAAGAAAATTGCAACAGCAATAAAAGGGAAAAACAATGAGTTTCCAGAACCTTTAATTACCATTTGGGAGCCAAAAGCCTATCCGATTCTACTAAATTATTTGTCACAAGGATATTCTTGTCCTCGTAAGGTTTTGATAAATTCGGATGTGGAAATTGTAGAGGTCGACACTCATTATATTCAAAATATTAATACGCCTGAAGAATATCAGAAGGCAAAACAAGAATTAAACACTTAAAATTTATGTTATCTATAGGGGTTCTATTTACAAGTATCGGACTGATACTAATACTTTTTAATACAATTGCATTTTCATTTATAAAAGATCAAGTGAAAAATAAAAAGCAAGCCTTATTAGGTTTTACTTTTCTAATATTAGGTGTTGTTTTATTGATTATTTCAATTCGTAATTTAATGCTTGAATAAATGCTTGAAATTTCAGCCAAAGATTTATACCAACGTCAAACTACGTTGCGGGAAATCGGAGCAATTGGACAAAACGCATTACGAAACGCAACAATTACTATTGTTGGTTGTGGTGGTTTAGGTTCTGTTGCTGCTGTTTATTTGGCTGCAAGTGGTATTGGTAATATTCATTTAGTAGATTTTGATTTAGTTGATGTGAGTAATTTACATCGGCAAGTGTTTTATAGAACTGAAGATATTGGAAAGTTAAAGGTTGAAGTTTTATCAAATCATATTCAGTCCATTTCTCCTTTGGTAAATGTTACTTTTTCTAATGAAACGGTTTTGAAAAATAATGTAAAGGATATTATTTCTACTGCAGCTATTGTCTTGGATTGTACCGATGATTTACCAACCAAATACTTATTGAATGATACTTGTGTGTTAAAAGACAAGGTACTTGTCTATGGTTCGTTATATAAGTTTGATGGGTATGTAGCAACGTTTAATTTTATGGATAAAAACGGAAATAGAACTACAAATCTTCGTGATGCTTTTCCAGAAATCCCGACCAAAAATATTCCGAATTGTTCTGAAATAGGAACATTGAATTCTATTGTTGGAATTATTGGATTGATGCAAGCAAATGAAGTGTTGAAAGCCGTTGCGACTATTGGTAAACCAATAGTCAATGAATTGTTAATTTATAATAGTTTAGAAAACACACAGTATAAAATGAAGTTAAAGCCACTATTTGATAAAGAGAAGATATCAGAAATATATGTGACTGAAAATTATGAAAAAAACGCATGTGATATAAATGATTCACTAATTATTTCTCAAGTAGAATTTAAAAAACTACTTGTAAAGAAAAGAGAAACGATACTAGTTATTTCTTTGCTTGATGAAATGCCTGAAGTATCTTTTACGATTGATGAGAATGTGCAATTTTATGATATTGATTCATGGCTAGAAGAATTAAAAGAGGTTGCTAAAGAGTATATTATGGTTTGTAATCGAGGCAATAACAGTATGATGGCGACATTATTATTCAAAGAAAAATACCCTCAAGTAAATGTATTGAGTTTAGAGGGTGGAGTTTTAGGCTTTTAAAAAAGGGTGTTTTTCCCCTATAAAAAAGGGTGTTTTTCCTATGATAATTTTGAATTTCATAAACTATTTTTGTAGTCAAAATATATTTTTATGATTAAGAAGTTTACCACAGAAACCTATATTAAAATTATAACCATTATTTTAGGGTTAATAATATTAACTCTTACTTCTTAAAAAGGAAATTTACTAGTGAATGAGTTTATAGAATTTTCTACTCCATCCTCAATTTTATAACCAATGAAGAAACAATAGTAAGTATTCCAATGGTGATTATTGCACTTTCTATTCCATAAGCATCTGCAATAATTCCAGAAAGTATGGCTCCTATCGCATATCCTAAATCTCTCCAAAGTCTAAAAACGCCTATACTTTCAGCACGTTGAGTTGGCGAAGTGGCATTTGCAATTGCCGATAAAAATGTTGGATATACCAATGCAGTCCCTAAGCCCAAAACTGCCGAAATAATGGCTAGTTGATAAAACGCTGTGAAAAAAGGAAGCATGATAATAGCAATTCCCTGCAGTAACATTCCCCAGAAAAGCATTGCTTTTTTAGAATAAATATCTGCCATTTTTCCAGTAAATAACTGTCCAATTCCCCAAACAGTTGGGTAGATTGCAGCAATGATTCCAATGTTTTTAGTGTCGTAATTCAAAGCAAATAATAGTATCGGTAAAATTCCCCAAATCATACCATCATTTAAGTTGTTTACTAATCCTGCTTGAGTAATAGAACTTAAATTTTTGTTTTTAAAAGTTGTTTCTAAAAATACACTTTTCATAGTTGAGATTTCTGAAGCTTTTTGCTCAATATTTACAAACTTTCGTGTGTCTTTTACAAATAGAATTGAAGCGATTAAGCCAACAATAGAAATACCAATTCCGAGATAAAAAGGATACGGTTTCACACCATATTCCTGTGCGATTATACCAGTTAAAAAGGCAACAACTCCAACGGCAAAATATCCAGCAAATTCATTGATTCCCATTGCTAATCCTCTATCTTTTTCGCCTACTAAATCAATCTTCATTACAACGGTACTACTCCAAGTCAATCCTTGATTAATTCCTAATAAAACATTTGCAAAAACAACCCAATTCCAAGAAGTTGCATTCATCAAAATAAATGGAATTGGAAGTGCGAAAATCCAACCAATAATCAGTAAGTTTTTTCGACCGTATTTGTTGGCAAGTTTTCCTGTAAAATAATTAGTAATTGCCTTAGAAATTCCAAAAGCAACAATAAAAGATAAAATGGCAGTTTTTGAAGAAATACCGAATTCTATTTCGGCAAATTTTGGAAAAATAGTGCGTTCTAAACCAACCATTCCACCAACAAAAGCGTTGACAATAACTAAGATGGTAAACTGTTTCCAGTTTTCTTTTAAGCCTAGTTTAACTGTCATGAGTTTTTTCTGAGTCTGAAACCAACCTGTCGATTTCTTTTAATTCGTCTGTGGTTAAATCTCTCCATTGACCAACGGAAACGTCTAAAGTAATGTTCATGATTCTTGTGCGTTTTAATTTAGTAACACGATACTCTAAATATTCACACATTCTTCTAATTTGACGATTTAACCCTTGAGTTAAAATTATTTTAAAACTATATTCATCAATTTGCTCAACAATACATTTTTTAGTGTAGGTGTCTAGAACAGGAATTCCATTTCCCATTCGTTTAATAAAATCAGTAGTTATTGGTTTATTTACAGTTACAATATATTCTTTTTCATGATTGTTACGAGCGCGTAAAATCTTGTTTACAATATCACCATCATTTGTCAAAAAAATAAGACCTTCACTTGGTCTGTCTAATCTTCCGACAGGAAAAATACGCGATGGATAATTAATATAATCAATAATGTTGTTGCGTTCTCTTTTAGTGTCTGTTGTGCAAACAATTCCGACAGGTTTGTTAAAGGCTATATAAACAGGTTTCTCATTTGACTCAGAAATTAATGAGCCATCAACCCGAACTTCATCTACTTCAGAAATTTTAGTTCCCATTTCAGGAACTTCACCATTAATAGTGACTCTACCTTGATCTATTAATTTGTCTGCCGCACGTCTTGAGCAGTAACCAACTTCACTTAAATATTTATTTATCCTCGTTTCTTTCATTTCTTACTATGGAGTTGAATTTACCCAAACTTCGCCATCAATAAAGTATTCTTTTTTCCAAATAGGCACTGTTTCTTTTAAAGTGTCTATTGCATATTGACATGCTTCAAACGCTGCTTTTCTGTGTGGTGAAGATGCAGCAATAATAACTGGAATTTCTCCAATTTTTAAGATTCCTTCAGCATGATGAATCGCGATTTTTAAAATATCAAACTGCGCTAAAGCATTGGCTGCTATTTTTTCCATTTCCTTCACTGCCATTTCTTGATAAGCAGAAAAATCAAGTATGGTAACCTCTTTCTTTTGCGTTTTATTACGCACAGTACCAACAAAAAGAGCAATTCCACCACAAGAAGCATCATGAACAAAGTCGTAACAGACCTGTAAATCTAGTTTTTCTGATGTTATTTTTATGGAAGAATTAGGAAGCATTTTTTATTAAAAATTTACGCTTACAAATTTAAAAAATTAAATTGTCAAACGTATCTTTGTCACCGATTAAATAATTTAAGATGGAAAAAATATTTAGAGTTGTTGCTTTTTTAGAGGGTGTATCCTACTTAGTATTAATGTACTTTGCTTATATAAATAGAGATGAAGAGATGATAAGAGTCTTTGGAATGCCCCACGGTTTGCTATTTATTGGTTATGTTGTTTTAGCGTTTTTATTAAAGTCTTCTTATAAATGGGACAACAAAACATTCTTTATTGTTTTAATTGCATCACTTATTCCTTTCGGAACTTTTTATATTGATAAGAAGTACTTGAAGAATGCATAAGTATTGCGTATTGTATAAATTTATGTATCGGTAAATTGTATGAGTAGTGGCAGATTACGTGGTGTTTTTGTTAAGTCGATAAGTAGTTTAATCACGCTTAAAGCATTGATATACATCAATTTATAGGCTATTAATTATGCGAAATGGGTACAGTAGTTTTTGAATAAATATCTCCAAAATCTGATTTATTAAATCTGTCGAGTTCAATTTCCTCTTTCATTTGTTGTGGTGATAACCATTCATCTAAAGCCCATCTCATACTTTCTCCAATCGAATAATTGAATTGTACTTTATTTTGATTTGAAATTTCAACAATTCTATCAATACATTCTATTATAGAATTTTTTCTTTCTGGAATAGTATACTCAAATGATAAAAAATCTATTGGTTGAGAAAGACCCTGTAGAACTTCAAACTCAAATCCTTCAACATCAATTTTTATAAATTTCGGTTTGCCATATCTCTTTATCAAAATATCCAAAGTCGTCATTTCAATTTGTTGTTTTTTATTCCAACTGTACTGACTAAATCGACCACTCTCTTGAGTTGCCTCAATCCATTCTCTTGAGAAAGAAGTAATTACATGCGAATTTGAAATATGCATTGTTTTAGTTCCTTCAACATTTCCAAGACCTTTGGGGATTATTGTGATTTTATTTCCGTATTTCCTTTTTAAGAATTTAATGCATTGCAATTGAGGTTCAACTGCTATTATTTTTATCTTTTTGTCAATTATTGGTTCTATTCTATTGCCATAATTTGCTCCAATATCAAAATATATATCTTCGTTTGATTTAAGGAATTGTGAGTAGAAATCTCTTCTCTTTTTTATCAATTCTTTTTCTTCCTTAGATCTAAATGAAGACCTCATTATTTGTATAGTGGTATCTCCTATGATTTGTTTAATTAATTTTTTCATTGTTTCTATTTTAAATTTCTGCCAACGTGTTCGTTTATGATTAGTTGCGGGAAAGTGCACGATTCATTTTCCGCAATAAAATATAGTGAATTGCAGGAAAAAATTATATTAGCCAGTAGATGCAATTAATTATATACGTTGTTTCCATTAGTTATCATATGCGTTAAATTCAATAAATAAACTTCACACGCACTTAATTTTCATTATTTAATTGAAATTTCATTATATTAGTATAAGATGAGTATCTTGCTCCTATAATCTAAATTTCAGTGTAGTATTTAGCTGATATGAAAGAAAATTCATTTTTCAGAAATACTTTGAATTCAAATAGTTTTGGCTGTTTGGGTTTCTCCTGTTAATTTTTTAAAGGTCTTTTTTTTATCATACCTCCTTTTATATCCTTTATGCTGTTCATTACAATAAAAGCATTTGGCTCAATTTTTTCAATTTCTGTATTTAATTTGTTTAACTCTAAACGTGTAATGACAGTATAGATAATATCTATTTCTTTTGTAACACCATTTTTGGCATAACCGCCTTGACCTTTATAAATCGTCACACCACGCCCCAATTTATCAATTATCATTTCTTTTATACGGGTACTCTGAGAGGAAATGATTGTTACTCCGATATATTCTTCGATACCCTCAATTATGAAATCTAATGTTTTAGAAGCAGAGATATATGTTATCATTGAGTAGAGGGCAATTTCAATAGAAAGTAAATACGCTGCAAAAGAAAAAATAACAATATTAATAAGGATTATAATGTCGCCAATTGTTGTGGAAAACTTTCTACTCAAGTAAATTGCAAGAATTTCAGTTCCGTCAATTACAGCACCACCTCTAATCGAAAGTCCTATTCCCGCTCCAAGAAAAAAGCCGCCAAAAATTGCGACAAGTAAATCATCATCTGTAACGTTTGGAAAGGGAACGATTGCGACACAAAGTGCAAGTCCAATAATAGCTAGCGCTGTCTTTATAGCAAAGCGATTCCCCATAATCTTATATCCAAGAAAAATAAAGGGAAGGTTTACGCCAATTATAAAAAGGTAAAGAGGAATATCTGTAGTTGCAGTTAAAAGCAATGAAATCCCAGTAGCACCTCCATCAATAAAATCGTTTGTTAACAGAAAACCCTTAAAACCAAAGGAAGCAGAAAAAATCCCTATGACTATAAGCATTAAATTCTTAAAATTACGTTTCAGTGAAATAACAAATAGTTTGTATTCTTTTGCAAGTTTATATTCAGAGGGGCTTCCTTTTGGATATTTTCTTTTACCCCTGAACTTATCAGTTGTCCGAGTTATAATATTTGCTAAAAATGGGTTCATCTTAGTTTTACTATTTTTTTTCACTTGCAGGTAACGTATTTATATAATATTTTTTGCGTATTTAAGCGACTAATTTAGTAAATATAAACTGAATATAAAATCCGAAAAGGATTTTCGTAAGTAGAGTAAAACTCAGCAATTTTTTTATATGGTGTTGTAAAACGTTTTTATTCGATAATTATATTTTCAGCGTTTACATTTCCATCTACAAATATTATTTTACAAGACCATCTACTTCTTATCATTGCACCAAATCCGTTTTGACTGTCAACCCAAGAGTTAATTCGATATTTTCCACCACCTAAATCAGTACTATGCTTGTTTTTTTGAAATGTTCCAGGAAATTTTGCAGTCGAAGGTGATTTCAATCTCTGTTCTATGAAGTTTTCTGCATAATTATAAGCTACTATTTTACTGTGTTCAGAAGAAGATGAACCATCGGTATCTCCCGAACCAAATGCGAAAAAAATAAAAATTATTACTGTTAATAGACTGAATAGGTGTTGCAATTTATTTTTCATTATTTGATTCATTTTCTAATTTTATAATTCTTATCCAATCAAAAATAAAAATTGTCTTTGGTCTAGAAATTAAATAGATAAATCCACCAAAAATTATTGGTGTAAATCCTAAAGTTCCTATATTCTTAATGTCGTTTTTCGTCAATTTTTTAGGGTCTTGTATAAGAATAGTAGCGGGTTTTTACTCACTAACTTTTCGGTTAAACACTACCCTTTTTATATCTACTTACTTTCGTTTTAGCAATTAAACCGCTATTACTTTTATACATTGTTAGAGACATTTATTATTTCTTACTCCTTTGGTAATAAGTCACAATACTGGCCTTAGCTATTGTATTATTCCA
>CAWVTS010000009.1:0-29601 GCA_963933045.1 uncultured Lutibacter sp.
CAACTACAGCAGGGTTTGTACTTTCATTGAGTCCAAGTTTGTCTGTTTTTAGAGCGTAAACTGTAATTATATATTGATGTAAACCATGACCTTCTGGAGGGCAAGGTCCACCATATCCATTGGCTCCATAATCTGTAATGCTTTGAATAACCCCTTCAGGTGTTAGATTTAGTTCTGTATTTCCAGCACCAGATACTAATTCGTTATTGCTTACTGGAATATCAAATACTACCCAATGCCACCATCCACTTCCAGTTGGTGCGTCAGGGTCATACATAGTTACTGCAAAGCTTTTAGTTCCTTCAGGTGCATTTTTCCAAGATAATTGTGGAGATTGATTTTCTCCAGTACAACCAAATCCGTTAAATTCCTCATTGATAGTAGCTTCTCCACCCAAATCATTACTAGACAAGGTAAATGTGTTTTGGGCAAAAACTGTACTTGATAAGATGATTAGTAACCCTATAATGAAATTTGATTTTTTCATAATGTTTTTTTTAGTTTCGGAACAAAATTATGAGAGATAGTAGTAAATCTTGTGTTTGATACAGTTCAAAAAGTATTGATAAAAGTTCAATTTGATTGATACTGTTTTGGGGTGATTCCGAATTTCATCTTAAAAGCCTGAATGAAATTTGATAAATTTTCATATCCAATTTCCTCATAGATATCAGATGGTCTTTTTGATTTATTTTTTAGTAAGAATGCAGAATGTTCAAGTCTTTTCTCTTGAAACCATTTACTTGGTGAGCTTTGAAAGTGTTTTTCAAATTCTCTTTTGAATGTTGAAACACTCATGTTCGATAGAAATGAAAGTTCTTTTATAGTTAGTTTATTTAATTGATTACTCTCTATTGTCTGAATAAATCTTTGACTGTTGTTGTCACTATTGTTAATTATAGAATATAAAAAGTCTACCCCTTTAAATTCTACGAGATATAGCATTATTTCCTCAAACTTAGCATCTAAAATATTTTTTTGAATTGCTGTTGAAAGTTTAGAAATATCTAAAAGACTATCCGCAAATCTTTTTATAAATGAATCATAATTAAATGAATACGTAGAATACAGTTTGCTTGATTCTGTTGGGTTAAGTTCAAACTTTCTTATGAATTTTAAAACGTCTTCGTTAGAGAAAAAGAATAGAATACTTCTATAGTAATCTTCAATGTTAGAAAGCTTTTCAGTCATTAAATAATGTCCAGACTTCATCAATAGGAATTGAGAATTATCTATTGCAAAGGAAGAATTATCAAAAAAAATTTCTTTTTTTCCTTCTTGAAGAAAACTAAAAGTATTTTTGTTCAGTAAGATTTGTTGCTTAGAGATTTCTTTAGTGCTTTCATAATCATACACACAAATAGAGGAAGAAGAATTCAAATTTAGTTCATCAGGTAATGTAATTATCTTCATTGTGTTTAATTGTCTCTAAAGGATTAGGGTATATTTTGTAGCGATTTTAAGCAACTAACTTAGTAAATATATATCGAATAGAAAATTCGCGAGGATTTTCGTAAGTAGGCTAGAACTGGTAATTAATTATACACAATGTTAGCAACTGTTTATTCTATATTCTGTTTTTTTGATAAAAAATAATAGCCCAAACATAAGCTAATAACTAAAGTAGAGAGGCTCATAATTAAAAGATATTCAGTGTGTTTTATATCCATTGTAATTATCTTTCTAACTATAGCAGTAAGTGCTACCAAAACTATTATTTTTATTCGACTTAATATATTTTTATGATGTTCTTTAAATGTTTCTAAAACTTCTAATGTTATAAGAATATTGAAGAAAATAGGAACACCAGTTAGTGCTATAGATTTTTTGTCAATAAATGAAAATTGACTTACTTCTGAATAAAAAATACACACTAAATCAATTATTTCAAATATGATAAAAAGAATTGCAAGTATTGATAAAACGAGATATAAAACATCTTCAGTTTTATTCAGTAATTTGTCTTTAATCATAATTATTGTTTTTTGTAAACTGTGATTCCTTCTTTGATTGTTTCAATGACTAATATGTCTTTGATATCATCTAGCTCAGATTTTAAAGGATTTTCGTTTAGAATCACTAAATCAGCAATTTTACCAACTTCCAGTGTCCCTTTTCGGTCCTCTTCAAAATGTTGATATGCTGACCACTCAGTAATACATTTTAATGCTTCATAAGGTGTTAGTCTTTCATTTTCACCTATGATTTTACCTGATCTTGAAACTCGACTTGTAGCGGTCCATATAACGCGCATCAAATTTGGTAAGGCTACTGGAGCATCTGTATGAATACTAATTCTTAGCCCTTTATTAAGGGCGGTGCGAGTTGGGCTTATTTTATTACCCAGGCTATCACCAATTATATCTTTATGCCAATCTCCCCAATAAAAAGTGTGTAATGGAAATAAAGAAGCTATGATATTTAAATCCTTGAATTCATCTAACTGATCTTCCCTAACATACTGCCCATGAATAAGAACATCTCGTCTGTTTTCATTCCCATATTTAGTTGTAACTTTTCTTAAGGTTCGAATCATCTGATCCATCGCAGCATCTCCATTCGCATGAGTAAGTATTTGCCAATTATTTTGAAAAGCACTTTCATAAATTTTTTCAACATCTTCATCCCTTGGAATAGCCGGGTAACCTAAATATCCTTCTTCTGCTCCATCAGGAGGAATTAGATAAGGTTGAGTTCTCCATGCTGTTCTTCCTTGAGGTGAGCCATCTAGAGTGAGTTTAACGCCTCCAATTCTGTAATGATTTTTGTAAGATGAACTGTACCAATCAGATTTCAATAATGAATCAGCTATTGAATAATCAATATAGCTTACAACATCTAGTTTTAAAAATTTAGTATTTGCTGCATGCTCTAAAAAAAGATGTGAATTTTTCATAGCTCTTCCTTCTTGAACGGTTGTATATCCATAAGATAATGCCATATTTTGGCCTGCAATGAGGAAAGCTTCGACAGCCTCTTCACTTTTTGGCCCTAAAACAACAGGCATATATGGTATTGCGGCTAATTCTTCTAGTACGCCATTTGGCTCTTTTGTGCCAGAAATCCGTCTTATAAGACCACCTTCTGGGTTAGGAGTTGCAGCTGTGATATTCAGTAATTCTAATCCTTTACTATTTACAACACAAAAATGCCCTGAAATATGAATAATCATAACAGGATGCTCTGTTGAAACTTTATCTAAATCACTTTTGGTTGGAAACCTTTTTTCCTCTAACACGGAATCATCAAATCCCATTCCAAATATCCATCCTGTTAATTCAATATTTTCTGGTGTTGACCAATCTTTTAGTATCTGAATTAAAGCTTCAATGTTATTTGCTCCAGCATCTGGAGGAGGAAGTATCTGCGCACCAATGGATTGACTTGGAAATCCAGCAAAATGCGCGTGTGCATCTATAAAACCAGGAAGTAATGTTGTTCCCTTGAGATTAGTTTTCTTTGAAGAGGGAAACAGTTCTTCAGCTTCTGAAAGAGTTCCTACAAATACTATAGAATCCATATTTGTGACTATTGATTCAGCATAACTAGGTTCGTCACCACTCATGGTTATAATGTCGCCTCCATAATATAGAGTTGCTAGTGATTCACTAGACTTACTAGTGCAGCTGGAAAATAATATTATTAGAAGTGAAAATGCTATAATCTGTTTCATATGTTTATTTCAAAGTTATAATTGTTGCTAACGTGTAGGGTAGTTGTATGACTTTTGTTGCGTGTTTAGGTAACTAATTTAGCAAAAAAAAACGAGTCAAAGGAAAATCCGTAGGATTTTCCAAGTATTCATTGTACTAGCAATGAATTATACACGTTGTTAGCAATAGTATTTGTTAATTGAAAATATTAATAATTATGCATTTAAATAAGTCTAATTTCTTACAATTTTTTTTGTTATTGTGCCTTTTGAAGTTTTAATGCTCAATAAATAAACACCTATATTTAAGTTAGTTAAGTCAATAAGTCTATTAGTTGATTTTATATTTAAATTCTCTCCTAAAGTATTGTAAAGTATTATTTCTTTAAGTTCCAATGGATTATTGGTTTCTATATTAATTCTATTATTAGTAGGATTAGGAAAAACACGTATGGAATTATTTAGATCTTCAAAATTTGGAATTGACAACGTATTATCTATATAATTTTGAAAAAATAACCAAGCTTCTTCACCTGCATTAATATCCATATTTCCCCATGCTCCAGGCCAATCATGGCCACCATCTACAACTTCATAATACCATACCTCATTGTTATTAACACCATTTAAATACTTTGAACTATTTACAAAACTTCCGTCAGAGTCATCGATATTTGGTAATGTTTGAGTATCGACTGAAGTACATTCATTTTTTTCCACAAAATAATTTATGGTAAAGGGTATACTTGGATAGGCTCCCCATCCATCATTGTTATTTGGATCTCCTGATAATGGTGTAACATTATCTTGAGAGCCATGTATTTCAAACAAAGGAATCGGCGGACTGTCATCGCACTCATTTAGTATGTCTTGCATAATCATTCCAGCCACAGGGGCTACAGCCTTAAACGTATTATATGCTTGGCAAGCGAGCATGTAACACATTTCTGCACCATTAGAAAATCCAGTTGCAAACGTATAATCAGGATTTAAATTATGGGTTGCTTGAAGGTATTCAGCTAATTCAGTTAAAAAACTAACATCATCTACAGTTTCAGATGGATGAAAGGCGTAACCCACATTCCAGAATCGATCTCCACTAGCATCTAAAGTCCCTCTTGGATAACAAACTGCAAAGCCGTATTGATCTGAAATTTGATTCATTTCAGAATAATTCCTCATACTATTAGCATCACCAGTAAAGCCATGCATAACAAATACCAAAGGCATATTCTCATTTAAATTTGAAGGTTCATAATATAAATATTGACGGTCAATACCATCATGTTCGAATGTAATAAATTGTGCTTGAGTTATTAAATGAGAAAATAACATAACTATTATTAAAATAGTTAGTTTATACTTTTGTTTCATTTTTAAGGGTTTAAAACTGAATATGAATTTAAAAAATTAAATGTAGTAATTCTAATTTAATATTATTGAATTCGGTTGAGTGTTTACATATTATTGCTAATGGTTAGTATAAACACTTATGCGTAGCATTTGGTTTATACAGTATTGGCAGTAGTTTTATTCTTTATTGTGAATTTCTTCAATTTCTTTTCCTAAAAAACATCCAATGACTATTCTTAAAATTATCATTACAGATAACTCAATGAGTTGCTCCGTAGTTATTTCCATAATTGTATGAATAATATCAGATGCTATTAAGAAATCTAATGCCAATAATATATAAATACTTAGTTCACATCTTATTTTTTGAATTTCAGTTATTGGTGTTATAAAAGGATGTTTTAAAAATTCTTTTCCTAGATATCTCACCAACATTTTGGCAAATCCAAAAATCAAAATGACGATACCAATAATATCTATTATTTCCGTAATTATTAAAAATATTTATTTAATTCATTCAAACTGTTTGACAGTTTAAAGGATCAATTATCTCAAAAATAAGCACAATTAATCCTTGGTAATAGAGCATTCAATCATTCTTTAGTTCCATAATTTTTTAATTGAAAGCAATCGCTTATGCTATTGTTGGCAGCTGTTATTTTTTACGCCAATTGCTTTCGATTTTGCAGCCGCTTGTCTTCAATAAAGCTAAGATTGGACAACGAGCATCCACCTTTTGTCCTATAATTGTGATTTGTTCATCCGTCACTTCTCCATGCACTACGGTATCAAGTCGAACATTCTTGTAACTGCCATCTGAACTATCAGACACCCCCATAAAGCCAGAAAGATCCAAATCAATTTCTATCTTAATATCAATTTGTCCAATATTTATAGAGAGTTCATCTGCAACCACTTGGGCTTGTTCGTTTTGACATCCAGCTAAGGAAGCGGTAAAATATTGCATAGGATTGGCTCCAGAATTTGAACCACCATCCTCAGCAGGTTCATCTAATTGAAGTTTCCATTCTGTATCCGTAATACTTACTTTGGTAGGCCATCCATTTCCTTGTGCTTCTGCTTTGAAAGTTTCTAAATGTAAATTCTCCATATTTTTTTTAATATTATTTATTTCGCCTACTCTAATCAATTTTCGACTTACCTTGTTTTTTAATTACCGCCAACGTTGTTGTTTGCAGTGCTTTTCATTCAGTTAATTTATTCTAATTCATTTTCCGAAATAAAAGATGGCGGTTGTGGTGAATCGATTGTCCAAGTTTCTTGCCAGTTTTCATATTTCCAAATGTCATTTTGATTCACAAATATTGCAGTATAAAATATTTCGCCAACATATTCCCCTTCTGAAAAGGCTTTTATTCTTCCATTAATAATTCCAACATTATCATAAACTTTTATTTGTTGGACGAAAAATTCAAAATTCAAAATTCAAAATTTCAAGCATTTCAAGTCGTTTTGTGTCAGCAAGTACTTCCGCTTTATTTTGAACTATTCCACCTGCATTTACAGTAAAGAAATTATCGGAAACATCAGTTTTAAAATATTAAGTCGCATTTTTGAGAGTCACATTCTCCCACATTTTTTTAAATGCACTATCGAGTTCCTTCTTTGCAGTTTCCGAATCTTTACTGTCAGCCGTTATAGATTTTGATTTGTCAACGTTTGAACAGCTGATAATTAATAATAATCCAATTAATGCAAGTTGTCTAAATGAGAATATTTTATTCATAATTTTCTTTTAATACCTACTTTAATCGGCTTTCGGCTTACTCCGTTTTAATTTAATAACCTTTGTTCAAACCTGTAATGTTACTTTTTTCGCATTGTATACAACGTGCTTGTATATGGTTTGTTGCGTGCTTAAACACCTAATTTAGTAAATAATTGCCGACCAAGAAAGTCCACGCGGACTTTCGTAAGTAAGCTAAAACTAGAAATTAATTTATTATTATTTTAATTGTTCAATAGTCTTGCTTTGTAATTCCACAATAACTTCATTTTTACGATTAAAAACTTCGTATGGTGGATTATATCCTAAAAAGTAAAATCGGTTTGTATAAGTTATTCCCTCTGCATCTAAAGCTGATTTTAATTTCTGTTTATACTTTTCTATTTTTGCATCATTGGCCCAACCATCAAAGTTTATAGCAGCAACAGTTTTTGCAGGTTCTTCATTAAATTCTATTTGTGATTGGTTAGGTTGTGGAAGCGTTTCTTTTTTAAATTTCTTTGGAACCATAAACATCATGGTCATAGAGTCTTCTAATGACATGGATACAGGAGAAGTCATCGATATTTTTTGGTTCCTATCATTATTACCAAAAATATATCCTGCTAAGATAGAGAAACCCTTACTTGATGCGTCCTTATATTTTTTAGAAGAGATTTTGACGGAAGTAAATAAAGTCGCTTCATATCTTCGTATTTCAAATGTGCCATATTTTTTATTGACTATATAAGGATATGTTTCAATATTTTTTTGCCCCTTCTTAGCAAAAAGTTGAATAGTGACAAAAGTTATAAGGAGTAGTCCAAGTAAGATTAATACTATTTTCATTTTTCTATTTAAGTGTATTCTTTTTTTCATAGTAAATTTACTATCAACGTTTATGTATATGGAAAGTTTCATGTTTGTGAGCGAGGATTTTCCGAAGAAAAATCAGAAGCTAGCAATCGAGCAACTAACTTTGGTTTAGCTCAAATTAGCAATTTTTTATATACTGTGTTATGTGCTTTTATACCAGTTATTAGGTAGTGAAATAGTTTTATTTTTAGTATTGTCATAATCTAGTTTGTGTGGGAAATTAAATTGAAATTTCTTAATTTCAATACGGTCTTTTCTTATGAAAGTAAATTCGGCTACTCTTGGAATCTCTACTCCAAATCGAGAAGTAATACCACAACAGTTGTTTGGATGTATATGCACACAAATATGGGTTTGCAATATTTTATTAAAGACTGTCTGGTTCAAATTAAAATAATGAGGATTCCAAAGATCTTGTAATGAATGAAATTCAATAACCATAATTCTGAATCTATTCATTAAAGAATCAGACATATTTATGAGTGAATTATACTCACCTCCTTCAATGTCCATTTGAAGTAATAATTCTGACTTGTCTGAAGGACAATTTGAGTTTACCCAATTATCCATAGTTAAAAATTCGTCATTATTTGTGCAACCAACATATTTCTTTATAAAGTCATAATTAGATTCCGATATATTTAAGTTTGGTTTTTCAACAGATTTATCTGCCATAAAAACCTTCATTCCATATTTCAAGCAGTCCCGTTCAAATTCACTTATTTTGTCAACACCTGGTGAAAAGCATGCTTCAATTCCATCTAAATCATTAGGTACTAAGTAGCCACCATCTCCTTTTGGTCCGAGTCTAATTAAATTAGTTTGGATTTGAAAAGGATATAGACTCTCTATTAAATTAGCAACTTTTTTTTTGTCTGTGGCGCGCGTTAGCAGTATTCCTATTTTTACAAATTGAGATACAAGAATTTCCATAAATTTTTTTTTCATTTTATCTTTGTATTGGTTAATTATTGCACATAACGTTGTTGTATATGGTTTGTTGCGTGTTTAAGCGACTAATTTAGTGAATACAAAACCAACTAGAAAATCCGCGAGGATTTTCGTAAGTAGAGTAGAACTTAGCAATTAATTATACACGGTGTTGTAAAACGTTTTTTAACCTCCGGTTATTTAATAGTATAGTTCTTGCATGCTTCTTTTGCCCAAGCAATAACCACTTCTTTTTCTTCTTCTGTAATAGAACCGTGTGTCCAAGTATAAGAATCTAGAGGCATTTCTCCTTCTTCAACTTCCTCAATGAGTTCTTCTAATTTGTGGTCTTTTTTCTTATCGCTATACGTTTGCCATTGAGAGATATTAAAGTGCTCATTTCCTTCCTCTATATGATGACTTATAAAAAAAGACGCTGGTGCAATTTGAGCATACCAAGGATAATCAGTTTTGTTACTATGGCAGTTGTAACAGTTGTTTTCCATTATAGTTTTAATGTTTCCCGTTACATTTGTTTCAGCTTCAAAAGCAGCTACATCACGATACTCTGCGTTGTTTTTTTCTGGTCTATAAAATTGAATTAGCACTAATGCAATTAATAAAACCACTAATATTTTCTTAACTATTTTCATTTTGAAACTTTTAAAATCTAACTTGTAGTGTGGTATAGAAGTTTCGATTAGCTGAAGGAATAATACCTGGCCCAGGATATCCTGTGGCTCGTCTAGTAAAATACTCGGTATCCAGAGCATTGTTTACACCTGCTTCTAATTTAAATCTTTTATAGGCGTAAGATAAAGAAATATCCAACACATTATAAGCAGGAATTTCCCCTATAACACCACTTAAGTTTCCTTCTACAGCATTTGTGGCATCTGTAAATTGAGAAGATAAGTAAGTATACTGCACATTGCCTAAAAGGTTTTTATACCCAAATCGTACACCTGTTTTGATATTTATATTTGGAACGAACTCTACCTTTTTATAAGGTCTAAAGTTGTGCTCAAAAGGCATGTAGTGTTAAGATGCGTTCAGTTTTAATTATTACTGTTGAAACATAACAAAGAGAAGAGGTTGTAACTGATAAATATAAATAGGTTTTCTCTTAACCACCACTAACAGGAGGAATAAGCGCAACAGTATCATCGTTTTTTATGAATTGTTCATCAGTAGCGTATTCCATATTTATAGCCATTGAAAATTGAGTTTGTGTTTTTAATTTTGGGTATTTTTCTTCTAAAAAAACCCGGAACTCTTTGATAGATAAAGAGCTGCTTAGAGTTACTTTCTCAGTTCTCTTTCCTATAACATCTTGAATACTTCCAAAAAATAACAATTCAATTTCCATGCTTCATATTTTTAGTAAAAATAACTGTTTTTAGTATATTTGAGCGTTAATTATGGATAACAAACAAAAATATACACAACGTATAAAAAATGAAAGTGAACGCTTAGGTTTTTCTAGTTGCGGTATTGCCAAGGCAACATTTCTAGAAGAAGAAGCACCTCGATTGGAACAATGGCTCAAAAATGATTTTCATGGAGACATGAAATACATGGAGAATCATTTTGACAAGCGTTTAGATCCTCGTTTACTGGTAGACGGAGCAAAGTCTGTTATATCACTTTCATATAATTATTTTACTGAAAGCCAACAAGAAAAAGAGTCGTATAAAATTTCAAAATATGCATATGGAGAAGATTATCATCATGTTGTAAAATCTAAATTAAATGAATTAGTTGCTTTTATAAACGAACAAATTGGTGAAGTAAGTGGACGTGTATTTGTAGATTCTGCTCCAATTATGGAACGTGCTTGGGCAGAAAAAGCAGGACTTGGTTGGAATGGGAAACATTCGCTTTTAATACAAAAAGAATTAGGTTCTTTTTTCTTTTTAGCCGAGTTAATCATTGATTTAGATTTAGAATATGATCAGCCATTTGTAACAGATCATTGCGGAACCTGTACAAAGTGTATTGACGCTTGTCCAACGGAGGCAATAATGCCTAATAATACAGTAGACGGAAGTAAATGCATCTCTTACTTTACCATTGAATTGAAAAATGAAATCCCTTCAGATATGAAAGGTAAATTTGAGGATTGGATGTTTGGTTGTGATATCTGTCAAGATGTGTGTCCGTGGAATCGTTTTTCGAAACAACACCAAGAACCGTTGTTTAATTCGCATCCAAAATTAGTAGAAATGACTAAAAGAGATTGGGAAGAAATCACACTAGATTCATTTCAAAAAGTTTTTAAAAAATCTGCAGTAAAACGCACAAAATTTAGTGGTTTACAACGGAATATTCAGTTTTTAAAAGATTCGTAATCTTTAGTTGCCGTTAACTAAAATTCCTATATTTGTTTGTCAAATTTGAAACTCATGAGCGACTCTAAATTAAGACGTGCAGCACTATACTATCACTCAAACCCAAAACCTGGAAAAATAGAGGTAATACCTACCAAAAAATACACATCACAACGTGATCTTGCACTGGCATATTCTCCAGGAGTTGCAGAGCCGTGTTTAGAAATTAAAAAAAACAAAGAGGATGTTTATAAATATACAGCTAAAGGAAATTTAGTTGCAGTAATTTCTAACGGAACTGCCGTTCTTGGTCTAGGAAATATAGGCCCTGAAGCCTCAAAACCTGTGATGGAAGGAAAAGGATTATTGTTTAAAATATTTGCCGATATTGATGTTTTTGATATTGAAATTGATGCGACTGATGTAGATAAATTTGTCGAAACAGTAAAAGCAATAGCACCAACTTTTGGAGGAATAAATTTAGAAGATATTAAAGCTCCTGAAGCCTTCGAAATTGAGCGAAGATTAAAGGAAGAATTAGACATTCCAGTAATGCATGATGATCAGCATGGAACAGCAATTATTTCAGCTGCCGCTCTAAAAAATGCTGTTGAAATTACCGGTAAAGATATTTCGAAAATAAAAATTGTTGTAAATGGTGCAGGTGCAGCTGCAATTTCATGTACTCGTATGTACCTCTCTATAGGAGCAAAACGAGAGAATATCGTTATGTGCGACAGTAAAGGAGTAATAAGAATAGATAGAGAAAACTTGACCTCTGAGAAAAAAGAATTTTCAACAGATAGAGATCTTCATAGTCTAGCTGATGCTATTAAAAATACAGATGTTTTTATTGGACTTTCAATTGCAGATGTTTTAACACCAGACATGTTGTTGTCAATGACTAAAGACCCAATTGTATTTGCAATGGCAAATCCAAATCCTGAAATAAAGTATGATTTGGCAATTGCGACACGAAAAGATATAATAATGGCTACTGGTCGTTCAGACCATCCAAATCAAGTAAATAATGTATTAGGATTTCCATTTATTTTTAGAGGAGCACTTGACGTAAGAGCAACTAAGATTAATGAAGAAATGAAACTCGCTGCCGTTCATGCAATAGCAAATTTGGCAAAACAATCTGTGCCTGAGCAAGTCAATATTGTATATGATGAGGTGAATTTATCTTTTGGTAAAGAATATATAATCCCGAAACCATTTGATCCAAGACTAATTTATGAAATTCCACCAGCAATTGCAAAAGCAGCGATGGAATCAGGGATTGCTAAAAATCCAATTGAAGATTGGGATGCATATCGAGATCAATTAATGGAAAGGCTAGGGACTGGAAGTAAAGTCGTTAGATTAATTCATAACAGAGCAAAAACAGATCCGAAAAGAATTGTTTTTACAGAAGCAGATCATTTAGATGTGTTAAAAGCGGCTCAAATAGTGTATGATGAAGGTATTGGTATGCCAATATTATTAGGGAATAAAGAAACTATTATTGAATTAAAAAATGAAATAGATTTTACGGCTGATGTTCCAATCATTGATCCAAAACTACCAATTCAAAAGGCTAAAAGGAATGAATATGCTGATAGTTATTGGAAAGCTAGACAAAGAAAGGGAATTAAATTATTAGATGCTCAAAAACTAATGAGAGAGCGTAATTACTATGCTGCAATGATGGTAAATGAAGGTGATGCAGATGGTTTGATTACGGGTTATTCACGTAATTATGCAGCAGTTGTTAAGCCAATGTTAGAATTAATTGGAATGACAAAAGGCGTTTCAAGAGTTGCGGCATCCAATTTAATGTTGACCAAAAGAGGTCCAATGTTTTTAGCAGATACAACCATCAATTTAAATCCAACAGCAAAACAATTGGCTAAAATTTGTCAATTAACGGCTTCTTTAGTTAAAATGTTTGGGATGAAGCCAAATATTGCATTACTCTCTTTTTCTAATTTTGGCGCATCATCATCAGAGTCTTCTAAAAAAATTAAATTGGCTGTAGATCATATACATAAGTACCATCCAAATGTTGTTATAGATGGTGAATTACAAGCAGATTTCGCTTTAAACCCAGAGATGTTAAAGAAAGAATTCCCGTTCTCTAAACTAGTAGATAAAAAAGTGAATGTGTTGATATTCCCTAATTTAGAATCGGCGAATATTAGTTATAAAATGATGAAAGAGTTATACGATGCAGAATCTATTGGCCCAATTATGATGGGATTAAAAAAACCTGCTCATATATTACAATTAGGAGCAAGTGTTGATGAAATTGTAAATATGGCTGCTGTTGCTGTGATTGATGCTCAAAATAAATCAAAAAAATAGGAATATTTTAGTACATTTGAAAAATAACAATTAATAGAATGATTACTCATTTAAGAGGGAAATTAGTAGAGAAAAACCCAACATATGTAATTGTAGAATGCAATGGAATAGGCTATTACGCTCATATTTCTTTAAATACTTTTTCATCGATTCCAGATGAAGAGGCTATTTTCTTATATACATATTTATCTGTAAAAGAAGATTCAAACACATTATTTGGCTTTATAAGTAAAATTGAAAGAGAAATTTTTAAACTATTAATTTCAGTTTCAGGTGTTGGGCCTAGCATTGCTAGAACCATGCTGTCTTCTATGACAACTCAAGAAATTCAAAATGCAATTGCTTCTGGAGATGTGCCAACAATACAATCAGTAAAGGGTATTGGAGCAAAAACGGCTCAAAGAGTAATTATTGATTTGAAAGATAAAATAATTAAGAGCTATGGAATTGATGATGTTTCTGTTTCTCAAAACAATACAAATAAAGAAGAAGCGTTATCAGCATTAGATGTTTTAGGGTTTAATACAAAACAATCAGAAAGGATTGTAGATAGAATTTTGAAGGAGAATAGCGATATGAGTGTTGAAAACCTTATCAAACAGGCGCTTAAAAATTTTTAATAATTTGAAAAAAAAATATTTAAATAAATTAGTTGCAATTATTATATTGAGCATTAGTTCTTATGCCTCTGTTTTTTCTCAAATTAGTAGTCCAGCACCACCCGCTATAGATCCTATAGAGCCTATAGATATTACAATAGATTCAATTTCAAACCTTCCATATAATTTTAATAACTCTCAAAGTGGGAATTTAATATTAAATAGCCCAACAGAAATTGAAGTTACCTATGATTCATCACTTCAAAAATATATTATAAGAGAGAAAATAGGAGGTTATTATGTCTCTCAACCTGTTTATATGACTCCTAGCGAGTATAGAAAGTATAGTTTAAGACAAGATATGCTGGCGCATTTTAAAGAAAAATTAAAAGCTGTTGGTGGTAAAACTGCTGGAAGTGCCGATGCTCAAAAGAACTTACTACCTACATACTATGTCAAATCTAGTCTGTTTGAATCTATTTTTGGAGGCAATACAATTGAAGTAAACCCTCAAGGAAGTATTCTAGTACAGTTAGGGGTGTTGTCGCAGAAAGTTGATAACCCTCAAATATCTGAAAGAAATAGAAAAAGCACAACCTTTAATTTTGACCAACAAATATCTGCAAGTATAAATGCTAAAATTGGAACGAGATTAGGTGTTACAGCCAACTATGATACTCAATCTACTTTTGATTTTCAAAATCTTGTAAAGTTAGAATACACACCAACCGAAGATGATATTTTACAAAAAATAGAAGTAGGAAATGTAAGCATGCCAATTAAAAATTCTTTGATTACAGGTGCGCAGAGTTTATTTGGTCTGAAAACTCAATTACAATTTGGTAAAACTTCAGTTACAGGTGTTTTTGCAGAACAGAAATCTCAAACAAGAACTGTTGCTGCTCAAGGAGGATCGGTCATTAATGAATTTGAACTACGTGCTACTGATTATGATGCTGACAGACACTTTTTCTTATCGCAAGTTTATAGAGATAACTATGATGCGGCTTTAGAAAATTTTCCATTAATAAATAGCCAAATTAATATTACACAAGTTGAGGTTTGGGTAACGAATAGACAGGCTTCTACAGACAATTTTAGAAATATTGTTGCGATTTCAGATATAGGAGAAAATGATCCAACAAATATTGCGGGAACAGGTGTTTTTCCGTCAGGAGGGGTTCAACAAGATCCTTCGAATCAATCAAATAATTTATTTAATTTATTTACAGCAACAAATCCGATAAGAGAAATTTCAACAATTTCTTCAGAAATTGGACCTTCAAGTACCTATCAATTATCACAAGGAAGAGATTATTCAGTATTAGAAAACGCACGGAAATTACTTCCGAGTGAATATGTAGTTCACCCTCAATTAGGATATATCTCACTTAATAGAAGATTGGGAGAGTCAGACGTTTTGGCTGTTGCATATGAATACACAATTACAGGAAGTACCACTGTCAATAAAGTGGGTGAATTAACAACAGATGGAGTTGTCGCTCCAAAAAATTTGATTGTAAAATTACTGCGTAGTGAAATAATTAATACTACAATTCCTCTTTGGGATTTAATGATGAAGAACATCTATTCTTTAGGTGCATATCAAATGTCACAAGAAGGATTTAGATTTGAGTTATTATATAATGATGATGCAACAGGAGTTCCAATAAATGTGCTTCAAAATGCTGCTACTGCAGGAGTATCCGATAGAACATTATTAAATATTTTTAATCTAGATAATTTAGATCAGAATGAATTTTCTGTTCCTGAAGGTGATGGATATTTTGACTATGTAGAAGGAATTACTATAAATTCTCAAAAAGGAACTGTAATTTTTCCAACTGTCCAACCGTTTGGAGAAAGTTTAAATCCTATTTTGACAGATGCTGCCGATGCAACGTATATTTTTAATGAATTATATACAAACACGCAATCACAAGCGAGAAATAATTTTCAAAATAAAGACAAATACTTTTTAAAAGGATATTATAAATCAGAAAGTGCTGGAGGAATTCCATTAGGAGCCTTCAATGTGCCTCAAGGTTCGGTAACAGTTACTACTGGCGGGCGAGTTTTGGTAGAAGGTGTAGACTATGTTGTAGATTATCAAATTGGTAGAGTTCAAATTATCAATCCAACATTAGAAGCCTCAAATGCACCAATAGAAGTGTCAGTTGAAAATAATTCTGTTTTTAACTTACAGTCAAAACGTTTTGTAGGGGTTGATGTTGAACACAAATTTTCTGAGAATTTTTTTGCGGGTGCTACCATCCTAAATTTAAGAGAAAAACCACTTACACAAAAAACATTATTTAATTCAGAACCGATAAACAATACTATTTTTGGTTTACGTGCAGACTATTCATCGAAAGTTCCAATGTTTACAAAATGGGTAAATAAATTGCCAAACTTAGATACAGATGTTGAATCGAATTTTTCTGTTCGTGGTGACTTTGCTTATTTAATTCCAGGTTCTCCAAAACAAGTTGAATTAAACGGAGAAGCAACGACTTATTTAGATGATTTTGAAGGAGCGCAAATTCCTTTAGAATTAAAAACACCACAGCAATGGCATTTATCTAGTACACCTCAAAATCAGCCTTTACTTGACTTTAATGGGGATTTAATAGATATTGATTATGGTAAAAAACGTGGAAAACTAGCATGGTATATTATTGATCAGTTGTTTTACGGAAGTTCTTCATTGCAACCTTCAAATATTGATGATACTGAGTTGTCTAGAGCAGAAGTTAGACGTATTCGATTTAATGAATTATTTCCAGCAACAGATTTAGATATCACACAATCTTCAATTTTACGCTCGTTAGATTTAGCCTATTATCCTAACGAAAGAGGAAGTTATAATTATGAAACTAATTTTGGATCTAATCCAGAAGAAAGTTGGGCCGGAATTACGAGACCACTTACTGTTACAAATTTTGAACAAGCAAATATTGAATATATTCAATTTTGGATGTTAGATCCATACCAAGAATATTCATTGACAGAAACGGAAGGCTTACCAACAGGACTTGATCCTCAAAATCCTGCAAATCAAATTGGAGATTTGTATTTTAATCTTGGTAATATTTCTGAAGATGTTTTGAAAGATGGGCGTAAAATGTATGAAAATGGTTTGCCAGAAAATGGTGGAGTAGAAAATACAGTTCCTACAATTTGGGGTAAAATTCCAACAGGACAGTCGCTTTTATATACGTTTGATATTTCTGATAATTCTCGTTTAAACCAAGATATTGGATTGGACGGTTTAAATGACGCAGAGGAAATTTCGATGTTTGGAAGTGCTTTAGGAAATGATCCGTCAGCAGATAATTACAGATACTTTAGAGGTAATCAATACGATACAGACAATGCTTCAATCTTAACTAGATATAAAGATTATAATAACACGCAAGGAAACTCACCTACATCTAATTTATCAGATGAATCTTTCCCTACTTCAGCAACTACATTCCCAGACGTAGAAGATATCAATAAAGATCAAACAATGAATAGTGTTGAAAGCTATTATCAATATAAAGTCTCTCTAGATGCATCAGATTTAACAGTTGGACAAAATCATATAGTTGATGAAAAGCCAGTAACTGTAACTTTAGATGATGGAAGTCAAAAAGATTTTAGATGGTTGCAGTTTAGAATTCCAATCAATACACCAGATGATGTTATAAATGATATGACCGGTTTTAGTTCTATTCGTTTTATGAGAATGTTTATGACCAATTTTAGAATGCCTGTAGTTTTACGTTTTGGAGAATTACAATTAGTTCGTGGAGATTGGAGACGTTATACAAAAGAAATTAATGAAACCAATAACTCTAACCCACCTGATTTAGATATTACTGCGTTAGAAAATTTTCAAGTTGGAGTAGTTAATATTGAAGAAAATGAATCTAGAACTCCAATACCATATGTAATTCCTCCTGGAATAGAAAGAGAACAATTGCGAGGAAGTACTAGAATTCAATATCAAAATGAACAATCACTTTCGATGAAGGTTTTTGATTTACCTGCTGGTGAAACTAGAGCCGTTTATAAGAATGTGAGTATTGATATGCGAATGTATAAAAAGTTGAAATTATTTATACATCTAGAAGAACTCAATAAATCTAATTTACAAGACGATGAAATAGAAGCTGTAATTAGATTAGGAAGTGACTTGAATGACAACTATTATCAGATAGAAGTTCCATTAAAAATCACTGAAGAAAATTCAACTTTAGCAGATGATATTTGGCCTAATAATATGAACGTCATCTTAGAGCATTTAGGAAAATTAAAATTACAACGCTTCCAAGAAACAATTCCCGTTCCTCCCAATGAATTATATCCTGCTTATGGCGTCGCTTCTCCAATTGAAGGGTTAGAAGGGTATAAAATAAGAGTAAAAGGAAATCCAAACTTGTCGAATATTCGTACAATGATGCTTGGGATGAAAAACAATTCAACGACAACTCATAGTGCTGAAATGTGGTTTAACGAATTACGTACTTCTGAATTTGACAATAAAGGCGGTTGGGCAGCTGTTATAAGTGCGGATGCTAATTTTGCAGATTTTGCAGATGTGTCTGTTTCAGGTAGAATGGAAACTGTTGGTTTTGGTGGAATTGAACAACGTGTAAATGAACGAAATCAAGAAGATACAAAGTTATATGGCATTGTTACTAATGTTAATGTAGGGCAAGTGTTACCAAAAAAATGGGGAGTAAAGTTGCCATTTAATTATAGTATTTCTGAAGAAACTCATGATCCAAAGTATGACGCGCAATATCAAGATGTGCTTTTTGAAGACGCTGAAA
Organism: uncultured Lutibacter sp.; assembly: GCA_963933045.1. Lineage (GTDB taxonomy): Bacteria > Bacteroidota > Bacteroidia > Flavobacteriales > Flavobacteriaceae > Urechidicola. The sequence continues at coordinate 18,636 of CAWVTS010000009.1, forward strand.
ATATTAACCCAAATAGTGATAAGTCTAGAGATTATACCAAGAGGAAAAGTATAAGTCTAATGAATGTAAGAAAAGATCATTTAAATACGGAAAAGAAAAAACGTTTCTATGATATAGAGAACTTGTCAGTTTCATATGCCTATAATGAAACGCAACATAAAGATTATAATGTTAAAAAATATTTAGATCAGAATGTTAGAGCATCTGCAAATTATAATTATTCGTTTAAGCAAAAAAGTATAGAGCCATTTAATAATTGGGGGTTTTTGACAAAGAAAAAATACTTGCGATTTATAAAAGATTTTAATTTCAATTTACTACCATCAACAATTTCTGTAAATTCAAATATTATAAGAAGCTACAATGAGCAATCTAGTAGAAGTTTAGTAGAAGATCTTCCAGAATTACCAACATTAAGACAGCGTAATTTCATGTTTGATTGGGATTATAATATTGGTTACAATTTGACAAAATCATTACAATTTAATTTCAGAGCATTGAACAATTATGTGTACGATGATTTTAATTCTACGGATGATATTACTTTGTTTGATGATTTCTTTACGATCGGCCGTCCTTTACATTATCATCAAACATTGAACGGAACTTATAAAGTGCCAATTGATAAGTTGCCTTTATTAGATTTTGTTAGAGCAGATTATGCATATACTGGTGATTTTGATTGGCAAGCAGCATCACAATCATATGTTTCTCAAATTGGAAATGCTATTCAAAATGCAAATACACATAGCGTATCTGTAGATTTTGATTTCAAGAAATTATATAAAAATATTGGATTAACAAAAGCCTTTACAAAAAGACGTGTTAAGAAAACAATAAAAACTAAAATTCCAAAAAATAAAGATGGAGAAACAACGAAGGTTCAAACCAAATTTGTTACTAAAAAAGGTAATAAAGCTGGTAAAACTTTAGCAAATGTTTTAATGATGGTTAAGAAAGCACGAATTTCTTATACCGAAAATAATGGAGTGTTTTTACCAGGGTATGTTCCAGAAGTAGGGTTCTTAGGAAGAGATAATTTTTCTGGAGGTTTGGCACCATCTTTCGGATTTGTTTTCGGTAGTCAAGTTGACATTAGACAAAAAGCTCTTCAAAATGGATGGCTTATTTCAAGAAATATAAATGATCCTGGAGGAGCAGATGATGACCCATATTATAATCGAACTTATTCACAAACTCATTATGATAAATTTGACCTTTTTGTTGATATCAGTCCAGTAAGAGACCTAAAAATAGAACTCCAAGCAAATAAAATATATACAAAAAATAGTTCACAACAATTAGATGTTGTCAATGACCTTACCATCAATCAAACTCGATTCGAAGATAATCCAATTTCTGAAGTAGGTAATTTTAGTATGAGTTTTAATATGATTAAAACAGCTTTTGGAGAAGATGCTGATAAAACATTTCAAGAATTTAAAGACAACCGTGCTATTATATCTCAACGATTGGCAGATGCTTCTGGAGCTGATGTTTTAGGATTTGGTAAAAATAGTCAACAGGTTATGTTGCCAGCATTTGTAGCCGCTTATTCAGGTAAAGACGCTGCCTCTGTAAAGACAGGAGCATTTAAAGATATTCCGCTACCAAATTGGACTTTGACATATAAAGGTTTAATGCGAATTGGATGGTTTAAGAAAAAGTTCCAAAGTTTTACATTGACTCACGGATATCGTTCGTCCTACACAATTAATAATTATTCAAATAATTTATTATTTGATGGTCAAGATCCTTATGCCGAAACAGATTTAGTGGGGAATTATTATAATGAAAAACTATTCTCAAATGTAAATGTTATCGAAGAATTCTCTCCTTTGATTAAGATAGATTTGAAAATGAAAAACTCATTGTCTTTGAAAGCTGAAATTAGAAAAGACAGAGCTTTAAACTTAAACTTCAACAATAATACTTTAACAGAAATTAGAGGAAAAGAATATGTTGTAGGACTTGGATATAGAATTAAAGATTTAAAATTGCGTTATAAGTTTGATGGTAAAAAGAATACTTTAAAGGGAGATTTAAATTTAAAAGCAGATATTACATTAAGAGATAATGAGACTTTAATTAGAGATGTAGATCAAGACAACGATCAAATTACTGGAGGACAACGATTATTTTCTCTAAGGTTTCTTGCAGACTACGCTTTAAGTAAAAGTTTAACATCATCTTTTTATTATGATCAAAATTCTTCTCGTTATGCAATTTCTACATCTTTCCCCAGAAATTCATTTAGTGCAGGATTAATTATTAGATACACAATAGGTAATTAAAACTTTTTATTTTTTTGTGAAGCTTCTTTTTTGTTAAATTTGTGAAATTATAATATAAAATTAAAATGAATATACCAGCGGAATTAAAATACACAAAAGATCACGAGTGGATTCGTATCGAAGGAGACATTGCAACTATTGGAATTACTGAATTTGCACAGGGCGAGTTAGGGGATATTGTATACGTAGATGTTGATACACTTGATGAGACTGTAGATGTAGATGAAGTTTTTGGAACAGTAGAAGCAGTTAAAACTGTTTCAGACTTACTGATGCCAATGACAGGAGAAGTCATAGAGTTTAATGACGTTTTGGAAGACGATCCAGAGTTAGTGAATTCTTCACCATATGATGAAGGTTGGATGATCAAGGTGAAAATTGCCGATGAATCTGAATTAAAAAACTTATTGAATGCGGAAGACTATAAAGCGCTTATTGGAGCTTAGTGCATACACTATTTCAATAGTATTAACAATTTTGATCACTTATTTAAGCCTATCATCATTAAAAGAGTTTAATGTAAAAATATCACTTTCTGATAAACTATTACATATGCTTTCTTATTTAGGTCTTACACTTAGTTGGCTATTTGCAATATTGAAATCTCATAAAAGTTTTAAAGTTAAATTTCAAGTTGGATTTGCTTTATTTATTTTTGGTATAGTTATTGAAGTTTTACAAAGTAGTATGCAGTTAAATCGTCATGGTGATTTTTTAGATGTTATTGCGAATTCTCTAGGGATTTTGGTAGGAATAATAACCTTTAACTATATGTTTCGCTTTTATAAAGTTATTTAACAAATTTTAGTTGCAAAAGTTATTTTAAAATTATTAAATTAGCAATCTATAAAATATTTTTCTCAATATGGAAGTTAAAAAAAGCCCCAAGGCAAACTTGGAAAATCACACAAGATTATTTTGGCAATTAGGTTTAGTGTTAACCTTATTAACGGTTTATTTAGGTATAGAGCATAAAACGTATGAAAAAAGTTTTAATGATCTTTTAGTAGTTACCTCTGATCATGAAGAAGAAGAGGAAACTTTAGAGGTTGTAATTGAACAACTTGTTCAACCACCACCTCCACCAGCTGCACCTGAAGTTATAGAGATTGTAGAAGATGAAGAAGAAGTTGAAGAAACGATTATCGAGTCTACAGAGACTGATGAGAGTGAAAAAATTGAAGTAGAAGAGATTGTAGAAATAGAAGAAGAAGAAGCTTTTGAGGAAGACGTTGCTTTTGCTGTGATTGAAGATGTACCCGTATATCCTGGATGTAAAGGGACCAAACAACAAAAGAAAGATTGTTTGAATAGTGCAATTAGAAAACATGTCAACAGAAAGTTTAATGGTGAGTTAGCCGGAGAGTTAGGTTTGTCTGGTAAACAAAAGATTTACGTAAAATTTAAAATTACTAAAACTGGTGGAACTCAAATTGTAAGAGTTGTAATTAGACCTTTTGCAAATAAACGTCTTGAAAAAGAAGCAAGAAGAGTTGTAAACTTACTTCCAAAAATGACTCCAGGAAAACAAAGAGGTAGAGCGGTAAATGTAACTTATATGTTGCCAATCGTATTTGATGTTCAATAAGAATTAGATAAAATTTATTTAAAATTTATAAAAGCCTTCGCATTTGCGAAGGCTTTCTTTTTGGTATACTTCTTGTATTATCAAAATTTTAACTTCTTAACTCTAATACGATGAACACTAAAACACACACCAATAAATTTCAAGAAAGTTCTTTGCTATTCTTTCAATTAGGACTTGTACTCGCCCTTTTTACAGTTTATGTTGCGTTAGAATATAAAACCGAGAATGTAACTAAAACACTACCCAAGTAAGATGGCAATGTTGGCGAATACAGGTATTATCAATATGATGTTATTAGGATTGAACAGAAAGAGATAGTTCAGAAAAAAACAGCAGTTCTAAATAAGGTTTCGCTAGAAAACATACAAGTGGTTATAAAGAAAACTACAAAAGAAGCAAAGTTGCCTTTTGAAAAATCTGATGAAAATACAAAACCTACAAGTATCGATTTTACTAAATTATCTAATGAAAAAGAAGATGAAGGTGTAGATAATGATTCTCATTTAATGATAAATGTTCAAGAAAAACCAATTTTTCCTGGTTGTGAAAAAGTAAAAGAATTGGAAAGAAAAAAGTGTTTTGAGAAAAAAATCACAAAGTTTGTGACTCGAAAATTTAATGCAGGTTTGGCTCCATCACTTGGACTTTCTTCTGGTAAAAAAAGAATCTTGATAGAATTTTTAATTACCAAAACAGGTGAAATTGAAATCACCAATGCTAGGGCTCCTCATGAAAGTCTTGAAAAAGAAGGAAAGAGAGTCGTTAATAAACTTCCAAAAATGATTCCAGGAAAACAAAATGGAAAAGAGGTGGATGTGAAATATATACTGCCAATATTGTTTGATGTCAATTGATTCTTTACAATTTTAATAAATCCCACTTTTTGTGGGATTTATTCTTTGATAATTTTTGTATTTTCGTAAGATAAAATTTGTTTTATGAATTTAGGAGACTATTTAGATTCTACATATTTAAAAACCGATGGGCAAGCCCAAATCTCTAACATAGAAACTAAGCGAAATGTTATTGCATTAATTGAGGAGGCAATCACTAATGATTTTAAATTGGTGATGATTCGACAAGAATATATTTCTGTTGCAAAACGCTTAATTGCAGATGCAAAATCAAATGTTTTAGTTGGTACAGTCATTGGTTTTCACGAAGGGACAAACGCTATTAATCAAAAGTTAGAAGAGGCTGAAAACGCAATCAAGTGCAATGTTGATGAATTAGATTTTGTTGTTAATTATAAAGCCTTTGTATCAGGAAAAACAGAATTGGTAGAAGAAGAAATCTACCTTGGAACTAAATTAGCGCTAGAAAACAATAAAATAATAAAATGGATTATCGAAATTGCAGCATTGACAAACGCTCAAATTGTATCGATAGCACAATTGATTAAAAGAGTAGTGGTTGATAATTTTGGCGTTGAAAATGCTCCCAAAGTATTTATAAAATCTTCAACAGGATTTTATAAAACTGAAGAAGGAAAGCCAAATGGAGCAACCTTTGAAGCAATGAAATTGATTGTTGAAAACGCAAATCCATTACAATCAAAAGCGGCTGGAGGAGTTAAAACATTTAGTGATGCCATCAAAATGATTGAGATTGGAGTAACTAGAATTGGAACGTCATCTGCTAGAAAAATAATTGATCGAAAATTAACAGAAGGATATTGATTATGAATGAATATTTCGCACACGAAACTGCCGTTATTGATAAAGGTTGTTCAATAGGAAATGGAACGAAAATTTGGCATTTTAGCCATATTATGCCAAATTGTATTATAGGAAAACAATGTAATATTGGTCAAAATGTTGTTGTTTCACCAGATGTTGTCTTGGGGGATAATGTAAAAGTGCAAAATAATGTATCTATATATACTGGTGTTATTTGTGAAGACGATGTTTTCTTAGGACCTTCAATGGTATTCACAAACATTATCAATCCAAGAAGTGCTATAAAAAGACGTGATGAATTTAAGAAAACAATAGTAAGAAAAGGCGCGAGTATTGGAGCAAATGCAACGATAGTTTGTGGAAATGAAATTGGGGAATTCGCATTTGTAGGTGCTGGTGCTGTTGTAACAAAAGAAGTGAAGCCCTATGCATTGGTCGTTGGAAACCCTTCAAAACAAATAGGTTGGGTAAGCGAATTTGGACATCGTTTAGAATTTAATGATCGTATAGCAGTTTGCTCAGAAAGTCAAGAAGAATATCAATTAGAACATAATATAGTCACAAAAATTGCCTGATACTAAGCAGATGAAAAAATATACAACTTCAATACTTTTAATCATATTTTCACTATTTATAAATGCTCAAGAGCAAAAATATCCTGTTTTTGAAGGTTGTGAAACAGTAGAAAATGAACTTTTGAAAGAGTGTTTTAATGCCAATGTTTCTAAAGCGGTTATTTCTGAAATTAAATTACCTGATTCAGTTAAAGCAGATAATTTCAAAGGTTTGATAAATGTTGTTTTTACAGTTGATAAAGAAGGTGAATTCGAAGTTTTATATGTCAATACTCCGTATGAAGAATTAAAAGAAGAAATCTCAAGAGTTTTTGAGAGTTTACCAAAAGCAGAACCAGCAAAATACAACAATCATGATATCGAAATGCAGTTTATTTTACCAATACCAATTCCTTTAAATACTGCTGTTGAATCGTTTTCATTAGAAAAGAAAGCCGTTGAAATTATAAAAAAAACGAATGATTTTTCTGTAACTCAAAAGAATGATGATTTAAAATTAATTCAACCTGATTCGTTACAATTATTAGAACATCACAGTCAATTAAATGTACCTTATACACATCAATCATACAGTAATCTTGATTATTATTACAGCAAAGCACAGAACTCTCATACTGCAGTGAAGCCTTATGTGTATAGTGAAGTTGAGAAATATGTTGATTTAGATGCTCAAAAATCTAGTCTCATGATGGATAAAAACACATGGCTAGGAAAGAAGTTTTTTAACGAACATATGCTACAAGTTCAAGGTGAAGGTTATTGGTTTACACTAGATCCAATTATTGATTTACAAGGAGGTAAAGCAGGAGATGTAAATACGTTTAATAATACACGAGGAATTCAAATTCAAGGTTCATTAGGTAAGAAATTAAGTTTCTCATCAACGATATATGAAAGCCAAGGAAGGTTTGCACAATATGTAAATGATTATGCAGAATCTCTCGCTCCTGCAGGTGGAAACCCTGCAATAATTCCAGGACGTGGAATTGCTAAAGAGTTTAAAAAAGAGGCCTATGATTATCCTGTTGCGGAAGGATATTTATCATATACACCCAATAAATTTTTGAATTTACAATTTGGACATAGTAAGAATTTTATTGGAGATGGATATCGTTCAATGTTATTATCACAAAATGCTTCTCCTTATCCTTTTTTTAAAGTAAACACGAGTTTTTGGAAAATAAAGTACACCAATCTATGGATGTGGTTGCGAGATGTTCGACCTGAAGTAACTGAAGATGGAGTTTTTAAGCAAAAGTTTATGGCTACTCATTACTTAAGTTGGAATGTGACTAGAAAATTGAATGTTGGATTATTTGAATCTGTTATTTGGGAAAATTCTAACGATCGAGGTTTTGATATAAATTATCTAAATCCTATTATATTTTATCGTGCTATAGAATTCTCTACAGGCTCTAAAGGAGGAAACGCTTTAGTCGGATTGACTGCTAAATATCGATTTAATGACAGGATATCTGTTTATTCTCAATTATTGATTGATGAGTTCACAACAGGGCAAATAGCCAAAGGAAATGGTTATTGGGGGAATAAAAGTGGTTTTCAGATTGGCGCAAAATTTCACGACGCATTCAATGTGGAAAATCTTTTTTTACAGGCTGAATATAACACTGCTAGACCTTATACATATTCTCATAAAGAGCCAGTTTTGAATTATGGACACAACAACCAATCAATGGCGCATCTTTGGGGTTCTAACTTTAATGAATTGGTTGGAATTGCAAATTACACCAAAGGTAGATGGTATGGAACGGCTAAAGTTGTTGCAGGTAAAAAAGGCTTTGATTTAGAAGGAGATACAACAAGTTATGGTGGAGATATTTACCAAGATTATGATGATCGTACCGATGATTTTGGTGTGAAAATTGGACAAGGAAATACAACGAATATTTTTGTGGGCGACTTACAAGTCGGTTATTTATTGAATCCTGCAACGAACTTGAAACTTTTTGGTGGCGTTACCTATCGAAATTTCAATCCAGAATCACTTTCTACAAAGTTTGAAAAAACAAATGTTACTTGGTTAAATATTGGTTTGCGTACCGATTTGTTTGACTGGAATTTTGATTTTTAATCTTTATCTAATAATTAAAATCATTTAGCACTTGACTTAGAAGGTTTTGAGAAACCTTGAAACCTCATTCTTTAACTCTTTCTATTTACAACACATACAATATAATTTAGGTCTAATACCTTATAGTTAAGGTAATGCATAAAAACAAGACTAGAGATAATGAGCAGTTAGATTATTTCAAAATTCAGATAATAATAATTTAATAAAACACAGTATTATATTTTAAAATGAAATTAGATACTTATATTTTGTATATTAGATTAATAATTAATTCGATAAAACAGTAAAAGATGAAAAGTATTATTTTAAAATGGTATCCAATTATTTTAGCATTCCTTTGTTTATTATATTCAGTAGGATATGGAATGTTAGGAATGACCGAAGAAGCCCAGTATTCAGCACATTGGCCTGGTACAATATTATTATTTGCAATAGCAATTAGACAAAGAAGAAGCACAAAATGAATATAGGATTCTTTATAGTGGGTGGTGTTATATTTGCAGCATATATGGGGTTAACCATATATAACATCATTTACTCAAACCGTAAGCAAAGAGAAGAGAACTATCCAGATAAAACGAACAAGCGAAAAGCGCTCTGATTTAATAGTATACCTAAAGTGTTTTCGAGGTTTGAACTGACGAAGAAAACAATGTTCAAGCCGTTGATATAAATCTTGTTTTACACAAAACACCAAAGATGTCGAAATCGACTATGAAATTTTGATTGCCATTGAAAAATCTGAATTCCTTGATATGGATGATAATACCTTTGAAGCTTTGGAACTAACAATACAATTTTCTGATGAAGGAGATGGAGAACATGAAATAATAGAAACAATAAAAAATGAAATGAATTATGAAAACCTAATGTTTACTGAATATCAAGATAAAAGAGGTGAATTCAAACTTCAAAAAGTAATTAATTGCCCCGAAATACAAGACACAGATAATTATGGAGATGCTGGCCATCATGGTCTATTTTCTACTACAGAAGAAGTTGTTGATTACTTGAAAAATTTAAAGACTATAAATTTTGATGAACTTGATTAACATACTGATTCAACGGATTCATTAAATTTCTTTTTAAATAATTTAAAGTAATAATATGAGTATAACAATTTGGGCTTTGATAGGATTGTCACTGTCATTTGGATTTCATTATTTTATTATTGAAGGAGGTTGGAAGAAAAGAAAGATAATTATAAACAAGCAGTAAATGGAATGGTATCTTAAACACAGAAAAAAAATATTAATTGCAACCATATGTTATGTTGTTTTTAGATTCGTTTATCTGTCTCTATAATTCAGTTATTTTAAACAAAAACATGAAAAAGATAATCTTGATTTTAGTTTTTTTAATCACTCCCATATGTTTCTATGGGCAAAGTAAAAAAGAACTCAGCAAAAGAAATAGTGAGTTGATATCTGAATACAATGAACTTGTGGAAAGATACAACGCGTTATATGAAAAACACAGTGTTTCTTTTGAAACACCTGAGAATTATGCAAAATCTATCTTTAAATTACTAAAAAACAAAAACAAAGATGAAGCCTTCAAGCTATTGTTTAGTTTGGATAATTCTAATTATTTTTCTGATAAACTAAATGAAAAAATAAAAGAAGAGGCAGACGAAGACACCCTATCCATTAGAGACTGGGTTCAGAAATCCTTAAATGATGAGTCTGAAAAATCCTTTGAAAAAGTTTATTATGAGGGTGTTAATTTAGGTATAAACTGGCAAAGTGCTGATTTTCAAAAATCAACATTCACTATTGATTATGAGGAAAAGCTTGACACCTATTTGATAGAAGATTTGAAAGTGTTTTTTAAATCCTCAAATAAAGAATATTATTTTAGAATTAAAGGTGTTTTTATCATTGATGATAAACCTAACAACTGGGAGTTAAGGGGGCCATATGACATTCAAGCTGAAAAGCTAAAAAAAGAAATAAGGGAGAGAGAAACTCAAGAAAGAAAAAAGCAAAAAGAAATTGAACTTAAAAATAAACCATACACGCCTTGGGGGGTAAGGGTTAATGGGGAAAATTGGAGTTATAGGGATAAAACATTTACAGAATTTAGGGCTAAAATCGTAAATGATACTGACCATGTTGTTGATAGAGTAAAGTTTCAGCTTTCTATCTACACGGGAGCTGAGTATTCTGGAGGAACTAAGAGCTTCTCTAAAACATATGACTTAACATACTACGTTCCGAGGGGTTATATGTCGGGTGGTAGTGAAAGATTATACCTTGAACCAGGGGATGTTCAGGAAATTCAAATTCAAGAGCTTAGAGATTTCTTTTTAGGCGAAGATATTAGCAGTCAAAAAAACTGGTATGTCAGGACCAAGATTATAGATGTATACCCAAAACATAATTAAAACTAAACCATAGGCATATCTTCTTCCTTTAATTCAGCGATTTCTAAACCTCTTAATTAGGTTAAATGATTTAATTAAGTCTTTACTAAAATTAATACATTAGATTCGCATCATAATAAAAAACCCTAAAATACTATGAAGAATCTTTTTATAATTGCTGTTGTGTCTATGATGTTTACTTCTTGTAGTAATGATTCAGAAGATAATCCATTACCAGCTTACACAGTTGAAGGTAAATGGTTATGGTCTCCAAACCCTGAAGACAGAACATATGCTAATACAATGTTTGAATTCGTAGATGGTAATGTGTATACATCTTATGCAAACTGTACTAATACCAACCCCTGTACTG
>CAWVTS010000010.1:0-28939 GCA_963933045.1 uncultured Lutibacter sp.
AGCTGGTTTAGCAGCTATTGGAGCTGGTGTTGGTATTGGTAAAATTGGTGGATCTGCTATGGAAGCTATGGCACGTCAACCAGAAATGCACGGGAAGATTCAATCTTCTGCATTAATTTTAGCAGCCTTCGTTGAGGCAGTAGCACTATTTGGTGTTGTTGTTGCCTTTTTACAAGGGTAAAACATGTAAATACAGGAATAACGGTTGGTTATTCCTGTATTTTAAAATTTAAGTTATTAAAAAAATAAAGAAATGGATTTAATTACACCTGACTTTGGATTAGTATTTTGGACAGCAATTACATTTTTAATTTTGTTGTTTATCTTAAAGAAATTTGCTTGGAAACCTATTCTTGGAGCTGTTAGCGAAAGAGAAGAAGGAATCAAGAATGCATTAGCGTCTGCTGAAGAAGCTCGTAAAGAAATGCAAAATCTAACAGCAGATAATGAGCGTATTTTAAAAGAAGCTCGTGCTGAACGTGATGCTATGATGAAGGATGCACGTGAGATAAAAGAATCTATGCTTGCTGAAGCAAAAGAAGATGCAAAGGGAGAGGCTAGTAAAATTATAGCTTCTGCACAAGCAACAATAGAATCTGAAAAACAAGCAGCAATAAGCGATATTAAAAAACAAGTTGCTGAGTTGTCAGTTGGAATTGCAGAAAAAGTTGTGAGAAAAGAATTGGCAAATGACGATGATCAATCTCAACTTATCGAGCAATTGTTAAAAGAAGTTACAATCAGCTAAAAAAATAGCAATGAGTAATAATAGAGCAGCAATAAGATACGCAAAAGCAATTTTAGATTTTTCTAAAGAGCAAAATAGTACTGACGAAACATATACAAATATGCAGTTAGTCGAAGCGACAATTTCTGAAAGTGTTGAGTTACAAACTGTCCTAAATAGTTCGATTATAAAATCAGACGTTAAGAGAAGCGCTTTATTAGCAATTTTTGATGGAAAAATTAATGCTGTTTCTAAAGGCTTAATTGATCTTTTAATCAGTAATAAAAGGATTTCTGATTTTGGCAATGTTGCTTCACAATTTGTGAAGATATATGATGCTGAAAAAGGAAAACAAGTTGCTAAAGTAACAACTGCAATTGCTTTAAATGACGCTTTAAAAAAGCAGGTTTTAGCAAAAGTAAAAGAATTAACAGGAAAAGAAGCAATACTTGACAGTATCGTAGATTCATCTATTTTAGGAGGGTTTATTTTACGTGTTGGAGATATCCAATATGATGCAAGTATTTCAAATAAGTTAAATGTTATCAAAAGACAATTTAACTCTTAAAAAATTAGTACGAAGAATTTAGTTTATAAAAATAAATAAAATGGCATCAATAAAACCAGCTGAAGTATCAGCAATTTTAAAGCAACAATTATCAGGGTTTGACGGAAGTGCATCACTTGATGAAGTAGGAACAGTATTACAAGTAGGTGATGGTATCGCACGTGTATATGGTCTTGCTAATGTTCAATATGGTGAATTAGTACAATTCGACAACGGATTGGAAGGTATTGTATTGAATTTAGAAGAAGATAACGTAGGGGTTGTATTACTAGGCCCTTCAGTTGGAGTCTATGAAGGAGCAACTGTTAAACGTACTGAACGTATTGCATCTTTGAATGTAGGTGAAGGAATTGTTGGACGTGTTGTGAATACTTTAGGAACTCCTATTGATGGAAAAGGACCTATTGCAGGAGAAACATTTGAAATGCCATTGGAACGTAAAGCTCCTGGAGTTATTTACCGTGAGCCAGTTACCGAGCCAATGCAAACAGGAATTAAAGCAATTGATGCAATGATTCCAGTTGGTAGAGGGCAACGTGAGTTGATTATTGGTGACCGTCAAACAGGTAAATCTACAGTTGCTATTGATACTATTATCAATCAAAAAGAATTTTACGATGCTGGAGAGCCAGTATATTGTATATATGTTGCAATAGGACAAAAAGCATCTACAGTTGCTGGAATTGTTGCATTATTTGAAGAAAAAGGAGCATTAGCATACACAACTATTGTTGCAGCTAACGCATCTGATCCTGCAGCAATGCAGGTATACGCACCAATGGCTGGAGCAGCAGTTGGAGAGTATTTTAGAGATACTGGTAGACCAGCCTTAATTGTTTTTGATGATTTATCAAAACAAGCAGTTGCTTACCGTGAAATATCTTTATTATTAAGAAGACCTCCAGGACGTGAGGCATATCCAGGAGATGTATTTTATCTTCACTCTCGTTTATTAGAACGTTCTGCAAAGATAATTAATGATGATAAGATTGCTTCTGAGATGAATGATGTACCTGATTCATTAAGAGGAAAAATTAAAGGAGGAGGATCATTAACTGCACTGCCTATTATTGAAACGCAAGCAGGAGATGTATCAGCATATATTCCAACAAACGTAATTTCGATTACTGATGGTCAAATTTTCTTAGATGGAGATTTATTTAACTCAGGTGTTCGTCCAGCAATTAACGTAGGTATTTCTGTATCTCGTGTTGGTGGTAACGCTCAGATTAAATCTATGAAAAAAGTATCTGGAACATTAAAACTGGATCAAGCACAGTACCGTGAATTAGAAGCGTTTGCTAAGTTTGGATCTGATTTAGATGCTGCAACTATGAATGTTATTTCTAAAGGACAACGTAATGTTGAAATTTTGAAACAAGGACAAGCAAGTCCATTAAGTGTAGAGGATCAAACAGCAATTATTTATGCTGGTTCTAAAAACTTATTGAAAGATGTGCCTGTAAATAAAGTAAAAGAATTTGAAGTAAATTATTTAGAGTATTTAAATGCTAAGCACAGAGATACTTTAGATACGCTTAAATCAGGAAAATTAACTGAAGAAGTTATTGATGTATTGACGAATGCTGCTAAAGAAATTTCAGCACAATACGTATAATATAAATTAGTATTGAAAGTAATTTAATTACTCATTACCAAATACTAGATTAGTATGGCAAATTTAAAAGAAATACGTAACAGAATTACATCTATCGGCTCAACGATGCAGATTACTAGTGCCATGAAAATGGTGTCAGCTGCTAAATTGAAAAAAGCCCAAGATGCAATTACTCAAATGCGTCCTTATGCAGAAAAGTTAACGAAACTTTTACAAAGTTTGAGCGCGACTCTTGATGCAAGTGCTGGAGGGGCCTATTCTGAACAACGTGAAGTTTCGAAAGTATTAATTGTTGCAATTACTTCTAATAGAGGTTTATGTGGTGGATTTAACTCATCAATAACGAAAGGAACTTTAAAAAATATTGCAGAGAATTATTCTGATAAGGAAGTTGAAATTCTTGCAATAGGAAAAAAAGGGGGAGATTTATTAGGGAAACAATTCAATGTAATTGAAACCAATAATGAAATTTTTGATGATTTAACTTTTGATAATGTTGCTAATATCGCTCAAAAAGTGATGGATTTATATCTTGATGGAGCATATGATAAAGTAGAATTAGTGTACAATCAGTTTAAAAATGCGGCAACTCAGATTACTCAAGTTGAGCAGTTTTTACCAATTCAGAATATTGAAGGAACTGCAAATTCAAACGTAGATTATATTTTTGAACCTTCAAAAGAAGAGATTGTTTTACAATTGATTCCAAAATCATTAAAGACTCAATTATATAAAGCAATAAGAGATTCTTTTGCTTCAGAGCACGGAGCGCGTATGACAGCAATGCATAAGGCAACCGATAATGCGAATGAGTTAAGAAACGATTTGCTATTAACGTATAATAAAGCACGTCAAGCAGCAATTACTAACGAAATCTTAGAAATTGTTGGTGGAGCAGAAGCTTTGAAAAACTAAGAACTTATATATTTTATATAAAAAGTGATAAACCTCAAGAATATTCTTGAGGTTTTTTATTTTATGTATTTTTACCAAAATTTAAACATATAATGGGGATCTTAATTCTTTACGCTACACTTTCAATTTTTTTCTCTTTTTTATGTTCTATTCTCGAGGCAGTTTTATTAAGTGTAACGTCTACTTTTATCAATGTAAAAAAGAAAGAAGGTAAAGCATTTGCAACAAAACTAGAGGAACTAAAGAAAGATGTTGACAAGCCTCTTATTGCGATATTGACGCTAAATACTATTGCACATACAGTAGGTGCAATTTCAGTAGGTGTACAGGCCGAGCAGTTACCCTATAAATTTGAAGTTTTGGGTGTAAACACGGTTGGAATTGTATCTGCATTAATGACAATTTTGATTTTAGTAGTTTCTGAAATAATACCTAAAACTATAGGAGCAACTTACTGGAAAGGATTAGCAAACTTTACAGCAAAAACCCTGGATATTCTTATTTTCCCTTTGAAATGGACTGGTATTTTATGGGTTCTACAACTTACTACTAAATTAATAGGAAGTAATGGAGGGCATGGCGCAAGTATATTAAGTCGTGAAGACTTTACGACAATGGCAGATATTGCAACTGAGGAAGGTGTTTTTCAAGAAAATGAAAGCCTTATTATTCGTAACTTGTTGAACTTTAAAGAAGTAAAAGCGAAAGACATTATGACTCCTCGTTCAGTATTAGTACTAGTTGATGAAACTGAAACAATTAGCGCATATTATGACCGTAACAAAAATTTTCGCTTTTCTAGGATCCCATTATATTCTAATAATTCTGATAATATTACGGGTTTTTTCTTAAAAGACGATTTATTACTTTCGTTAGTTGAAGGTAGAGGAGACAATTCACTAAGTAGTATAAAACGTGAAATAATCGTAACAAATCGGGACATGTCAATTCCTACGCTATTTGAAACCCTAATTGAAAAACGCGAACATTTAGCATTGGTGGTTGATGAATTCGGTTCGGTAAGTGGGCTGGTAACTCAAGAAGATGTAATTGAAACTTTACTTGGTTTCGAAATTATGGATGAAAGCGATAACATTGCTGATTTACAAGGATTTGCTCGTAAACGATGGGAGCAACGCGCAAAAAAATTAGGCTTAATAGACGGTACTACCGAAAAAGAATAATCTTATTACTTTTTATTATTTTTATAACTCATTTCCATCCTTGTCATATTCATAATATAAATAGTCATTGTAAGGAAAGCGTTCCATATGAATTTTCTTCACCTCTTCAAATACTTTTTCTTTAAACTGATCCATATTATCTTTTTCTATTGCCGAAATAAATAAACATTTTTCATTTAACTCATTCATCCATGTATTTCTCCACTCATCTAAAGTATAATACTCTTTAGTCTTTTCTGTAACCAAATCATCTTCATCAATAGTTTTATTAGTATAGGCATCAATCTTATTAAAAACGAGAATAGAAGGCTTGTCTGCACTTCCAATCTCATCTAATATTTTATTTACCGACGCAATATGATCTTCGAAGTTTTGATGAGAAATATCAACAATATGAAGTAATAAGTCTGCTTCACGAACTTCATCTAAAGTAGACTTAAAGGATTCTACCAATTGAGTAGGTAGTTTTCTTATAAACCCAACAGTGTCTGTCAATAAAAAAGGAATATTTTTCATTACCACTTTTCTAACAGTAGTGTCTAAGGTTGCAAACAATTTATTTTCGGCAAAAACATCACTTTTGCTTACCACATTCATTAATGTAGACTTCCCAACATTTGTATAACCAACTAAAGCGACTCGTACCATCTTTCCACGATTTTTTCGTTGGACAGCCATTTGCTTATCTATTGTTTCTAATTTCTTTTTCAACAAAAATATTTTGTCACGTACGATACGCCTATCTGTTTCGATTTCTGTTTCTCCAGGACCACGCATTCCAATACCACCTTTTTGTCTGCTTAAATGCGTCCATAAACGAGTTAAACGAGGTAAAAGATATTGACATTGTGCTAATTCAACTTGTGTTCTTGCATATGACGTTTGTGCTCTTTGAGCAAAAATGTCCAGTATTAAGTTTGTTCTATCTAAAATTTTGCATTCTAGAACTTTTTCAATATTTCTTAATTGGCCAGGAGAAAGTTCGTCATCAAAAATTGCCGTACCAATATTATGTTGCTCAACGTAAACACGGATCTCATCTAATTTTCCAACGCCAATAAATGTTTTAGGATTTGGCTTTTCTAATTTTTGAGTAAAACGTTTTACAGAAACCCCTCCAGCAGTTAATGTTAAAAACTCCAATTCATCTAAATACTCATTGGTTTTTTCTTCATTTTGATACTGGGAAACTACAGCAATCAATACAGCCTTTTCTGAGGTTACTTTTTTCTCTTCAATCATAGTACAAAGGTACGGAAAAGACTGATGAGAAAAAGATTCAAAGGATAAAGGTTCAAAGGGATTAAATTCAACAAAAAATATTTTGTATTTTCGATGTCCAAACCTATTATATGTTTTCAAATTTGAAATCAAAATCAACCACAAAAAATTTATTTTCTATAGCATTTTATAATCTTGAAAACTTATTTGATGTGACTGATGATCCAAAGACATTTGATGATGATTTTACTCCAAAAGGAAAACTTAAATGGCATACAAAGCGCTATAATAAAAAAATCAAGAAGCTAAGCAGTGTCATACAGCAAATAGGAACTGATAAATCAATTTATCCGCCTGCAATTATTGGTGTTGCTGAGATTGAGAATAAATCGGTATTAAATGATCTAATTTATTCAAAAAATTTAAAAGAGCATCATTATGAATATGTTCATTATGATTCACCTGATATGAGAGGAATTGACGTTGGGTTATTATATAATAAGCAATTATTTGAATTATTAAGTTCTGAAGTTTTTCCTTTATATCTTGAAGGTGAAGATGGAGATAGAGATTTCACTAGAGACGCTCTTTTAGTTAATGGAAATTTAAATGGAGAATTTGTTTCGATCATTGTAAATCATTGGCCATCTAGAAGAAAGGGAACAGAAGAATCAGAATATAAGCGAATAAAAGCCTCTGAATTGAATAGAAGTATTATCAACCAGATTCAAGAAAAAAATAGTGAAGCTAAAATTATTGTTATGGGAGATTTTAATGATAATCCAACTAATAATAGTATTCTGAATCTTGTAAAAGATGATTTCTTCAATCCAATGCAACGTTTATTATCTAATGGAAAAGGGACTTTAAAATATAAAGAAGATTGGTATCTTTTTGATCAAATTATTTTTTCAAAAAATTTTTTAAATAAAAATCATGAAGGACACACTTTTAAATCTGCTGAGGTTTTTAATCCAGACTTTATGAAAGTGTTTAAGGGAAAAAATAAAGGAAAGCCCTTTAGAACGTATATCAGTCGTTGGTATCAAGGTGGATTTAGTGACCACTTTCCTGTATATTCTTTTCTTGAAAAAAGAAATTAAATAAAAAAGCCTCGAACTATTAATTCGAGGCTTTTTTATGATTTATATGTATCTCTTACATTCCTGTAACTTTAACATCGTCAATATGATATCTTGTTTCAGCAGCACCTGCAGAACCTTTATATTTAAAGGCAACGTTTACATCTCCATTTAAACAAGAGATATTAGTTTTTAATAACACAAAACTACCAAAACCTCCTCCGCCGACAGGAATATCAACATCAAGTTGAGTCCATTCAGTAGTTGTAGGGTCACCAGTATAATTTTCTGTAATTAAAACAGACAATACTAAACCTGATTCAAAATTAGCAGAAATCTCAAAACTTAATTCTTCTTCTGTAGTAGCGTCAAGATTAATTGTTGGTGAAACCATCCAAGTTTCCATTGGGTTTTCTCCAGTTCCAAATGCTGACACCTTCATATATCTATCACCACTAAATGAATTACTTTCAAAAAGTTCACTACCTCCAGATACATTTACATTTGTCCAACCAAGAGCAGTTAAATCGCCATCATTAAATACTGCTTGAAAATCTTCATTGAATATTGTGTTTGTTGTTGAAGTTGGTCCATCGCACTCTAAGATAACAGGATCACATCTATCAGTATTTGTGAAATCTAAATCTGTTGGTGTGTTAATTACAAGAACTAAAAAGTCTGCTCGGTAATCTTTTGCTAATGTTGCATTTATAGTTCCAACACTTTCAGGTAATGTATAAGATTTAAAATCAGCAAAAGTACTTGTTTGTAAAGTTGCAGTAGATTCATCAGCACAACTCACTAAGTTTCTAAAACCATCAAATGAATCGCTCGCCTCTCCTGCAAATGTCTTTCCTAATTCATTTGCATCAAATTGCATATTGCTTAATTGAATAAATGTATTGATATGATCTTGTGTTAGATCAGACATTGCAACTGGTGTTGGAATTATTGTGCCTGATTCAGTAGATCTTAAAATACTATTTAAATAAGAAAACTGAGAAATACCATCTAAACCAAATCCACCTTGATCATCTCCAATAGAGTATCTACCAATATTAGCTGTATCAGAAGGATCGTTATCTTCACCATCTTCATAAGAAACACTTAAGCCTGCCATTTTAATGTATACTTTTCTACCTACTTCAAAAGTCTCGAATAAAGCAGATTTATCTATTAAAATTTCAATTCCATGAGTTGGATTGCTTGGACTGTCTTGAATCACTAGTGATTCAAAAAAGTTACCTGCTAAATCACTAGAAACGACATAACCTTCAAAAACGACACTAGAATCATCATCATACGTCATTTTAAATTCATCATTTGAAGCGAAATGCTGATCCATAGCGCTTTTTATTGCCTGTATACTAGAGTTAATAGTAACATTTGGTTCAATTTGAGTTGCGGTAGGAGGAACATCATATTCCTCTCCATCTACACATGATACAGCTACAGTTAATGTAAGTATCAAAAAGGCTGTTATTTGTAAAAATTTAATTGCTTTCATTATATCTTTTTTTATTATTCTTTTAATTAAAATCGTAAGTATACATTTAAGTAATATGACGTACCATACCCGTACCAATATTTAGATCCAAAAACAGGAGTATCAAGTGCTTTATCGTCACGTAATTCTCTGAAGTTAGCATTTCTTGACTGTTCAAAACCACCAGTTTTATATTTCGTATTTAAAATATTACCTATAGTTGCGAAAAAGCCAATATAATAATCGTCAATTTTCCAAGATTTTCCACCAACAGCATTTACTAAGAAATAATCGTTAAACTCTTCTTGAGCCAATAATTCCCTTGCAAGAACAGGGTCGTAATCATTAAACTGTTGACCATCTATAGGATCTGCACTAAAATTACTTGTTCTTGTAATTGGCGCAACATCTACATAACCATTCGAAAAATAGTTTGTCGTTGCTCCAAACCACCAATAATCTGGATCACGATATTCAAAACCTACTGAATACGCTCTTTGTGGTCCACCAGCAACATGATAATTTTTTAAAGCAGACTCTCCAAATTCGATATTAGCATCAAAATCATCTGAGGCTAAATATAGGTTTGGATTATTGTCATAAATATAATCTCCAACTGCCGCAGCACCTTTCAATTTTATAGTTGGTGTAATTTGATATTCCATTCCAAATTCTAAACCAATATTACGCTTGTCAATACCAGTTACTACTTCTTGAACAAAAGCAGCTGATTCAGTATCACTTATTCCGCTAATTCCATCTGCATAGAAGAATGAAATTTCAGTTGCATCTTCAAACTTCGTATAATACCCTGTTATTCTTCCTTTTATTTTAGGGGTTCTTATGATATAACTTATATCAGCACTAGTGATTTTTTCATCTGTCAATCCAACAACAATATCGTTGTTCTCTCTTGAATTAGAAAATGTATTTCTAATTGTTGGAGCTTTCGTTACAAAACCGGCATTTACATCAATCAAGTGACGTCCAGAGATCTTGTAAGTAAAACCACCTTTAGCGCTAAAGTTTGTGAAATCTACTTTTTCACTTTTACCAAATGAACGACTTCCTTGAAAACGACCGTTTTCATATAATCCATTTCTTTGATAGTCAGTTTGTGAAATTTTTCCTGCAACATATAAATCTACTTTGTTGTATTTAAATTGTGCTTGTGCAAAGGCATCAATAACATTTGCATCAATTTCAAAGTTATATCTATATTTTTCACCTTCTTGAACTAACCTATTAGGATTTCTTAAATCGTTTTGTGCTTCATCTATACTTTCAGAAAATGAATCAACGTTTAAGTAACCGCCTCCGCCTAATAAATCTAACATTTGAGCAAAATTCTTAGAGTTTAATTTCCTGTAAGAAACAGAAGCGTTAATATCTATATTGTCATTTAATTCAGTTCTAAAAATAGTATTCGCCGAAATTTGTGTGTCATCATTTCTATCCTCATACAATGCATAAATAGAGTTTCCGTTACTTAAATTTGCTCTATATAACGAAGTCCAATCTAATTGACCATCATTTTCAAATTCTTGTCTTGCTTCATAAGCCCCAATCAAATTACCATTTCTTATTTGATAACTCGGCAATTTTTGATAATACGTTGGATCAGGATTTAAGCCTCCTCCTTCAAGAAATTGATCCCCAGAAGAGTTTGTAACTAAATTAGTTCCGCCATTATCTAAACGACTATTTCCAATGCTTCCTGATTGATATGCAAAATTTGTATTCAAAGTTGTTTTTTCATTAAGGTCCCAATAATGATTTAACATTATAACAGGCTCTTCAATATTACGAACTCTTGAATTACGCTTATTACCATCTTGATACCCCCAATAAGAGTTGTAAGTTCTACCACCTAAATCAAAAACCTCTTGAGTATTTGGTGAAGATTTCCCTCTTCTATTTGGTGTAAAAAACGCAGTTAAGTTTAAACTATGCTTGTCATTAATTTTTTTCTCCACAGCTCCAAAAATAGAATTTGCATCATATAATGTAGCGTCATTATAACCTTCATTCCCGTACCTTCTTGAGGCTAAAATTGCGAACGCCCATCCTTCTTCGTTAACTCCAGTAGAATAACTTGCCATAACTCTACCAACATAACTTCTATTAGAAGCAGCGTAAGAAACTCTTCCTCCTTCTCTATATTCACAAGCCCTCATGGTTATATTGTTTGAACCTCCAACACCACCAAATGTAAATTCTGAAGGCGCCAACCCATTTGAAAGGGTTTGGTTTCGCATTACATCATTTAAACCTCCCCAATTGCTCCATTGAGGTCTTCCGTTGTAAATTTTGTTCATTTCAATTCCGTTGATTAACAATTTTCCATTTTCAGAATTGTAACCTCTTGGTCTAAAAAATGTTGAACTAAACTCATAAGCTGCTGTGCTAGAGAATACATCTCTAGAGGCTTGTAACAATCCAGCAGTATTATCTGCCCCACCATCATCTTCGCTTAATTGATCATCTGTAAGTGAAATAACACTTAAATCTTCTTGAAATACCGCGTCTTTGTATAAAAGAACCGCACCTAAATCAATAGTGTCGTTTTCTACTACAGTTACAGGAAAATTTTGAGTTTCATATCCTTGAATTACAATTGTTATCAATTGATTTCCAGATGGGACATTTTGTAACACAAAACTTCCACTATTATCAGTAGATTCTTTAATAGTAGTTCCGTCAACAGTTACTTCCACTCCAACTATAGGTGTAGATGTATCACTATCAGAAACATTTCCTTTAACAATACCAATTGATTGAGCACTTGTAACTAGTACAGATGACATTACAAAAAGCATTGTAATAATAAATTTTCTCATATAATATTAATTGTTTAAAAGCGATTTTTTTTCGCGAATCAAATTTAGTGTTTTTTGTGCAAACAATATATTAAATTAACGTATTTATTGTGTTAACTGACTGTAATTATTCGTATTGAACCTTTATTTTAACGCTGATAAATTTTTTGGCTCAAAATTTGTCCTTATTTTTGTAAATCAAAATTTGAATCCTATATGAAACAATTTTTCTATACTATTATAGTAGTACTTTTAATTGGAAACACTGCATTTTCTCAAGTTAAAGAAGATAAACAATATCAAATAAGAACACTTGCTTTTTATAACCTTGAAAACCTTTTTGATACAATTAATAATACCGCTAAGAACGATGAAGCCAGTCCTATGATGGAGTTGAAGGGAAATAAATCTAAAGTTTATTGGGATAAAATTGACAAACTTGGAAGCGTTTTATCAAAAATTGGAGAGAAAAAGGCGAAAAATAGTCCAGCAATAATTGGTGTTGTAGAAGTAGAAAATGACACCGTTTTAAAAGATTTAGTAAAAGGAAAATTCTTAAAAGATAAGAGGTATAGCATTATTCATTATGATTCACCAGACAAAAGAGGGATTGACGTAGGGTTGTTATATCAAGAGCGTTATTTTAAACCTGTTAGCCATAAAAGTTATGAGTTGTTAATTTACGATAACGAGGGTGAGCGCATATATACTAGAGATCAATTATTAGTTTCCGGATACCTTGATGATGAAATGATTCATATAATAGTAAATCATTGGCCATCTAAAAGAGGAGGAACAAGGAGTATTCCTTTTAGACAAAAAGCAGCAGCTTTGAATGTGAAAATTATGGAAGAAATTAGAGTTAACGAGCCCAATGCCAAGATAATTACAATGGGAGATTTTAATGACGATCCTATAGAATCTAGTTTTAAGAAAATACTTAAAACAAAAATGAAAAAGGAAGATGTAAAAGAAAATGATATTTATAACCCATTTGAAAGTATGTATAGAAAAGGTTTTAATACTGCGGGATATAGGGATAACATTAATTTATTTGATCAAATTTTGATTAGTTCTCAACTATTAACAACTTCAAAAGACTTTTCTACATATAAAATGCTAAAGGCAGGTATCTATAATCCTAAATATTTAATAAGTAGTAAAGGGAGATATAAAGGATATCCTTTCAGAAGTTTTTCATGGGGAACTTATACTGGAGGTTATAGTGATCACTACCCTTCATACATGTATCTTATTAAAGAGAAAAAATAAGCACACATTTCTTGTTAAAATTTAGTATATTTATGATGCGCTCATTTTGAGTGTATCATAAATTGCTATGTGATGAAAAAACTATTAAGTCTAGTTGTGCTTCTATGCGCAATAAATTTTTCCTATTCTCAAGAATCTCATAAGAAAGAATATAAAATACATACTGTCGCATTTTATAATCTAGAGAACTTATTTGATACAATAGACGATATATCTACTAAAGATGAATACAGTCCTATTCTTCAGCTCAAATCAAAGAAATCAGAAACCTATTGGAATAAGATTGACAATATGGCCAGAGTTATTTTATCTATTGGTAAAGAAAAGACCCGCCGCAGTCCAACTATAGTAGGGCTGTGTGA
The DNA here is from genome assembly GCA_963933045.1 of uncultured Lutibacter sp. Classification (GTDB taxonomy): domain Bacteria; phylum Bacteroidota; class Bacteroidia; order Flavobacteriales; family Flavobacteriaceae; genus Urechidicola. The sequence continues at coordinate 13,255 of CAWVTS010000010.1, forward strand.
AATAGAGAATGATGCTGTTTTAGAAGATTTGGTTAAGAGTAGGTTTTTAAAAGAGAAAGGGTATAGTTATATAAATATACCATCATCTGACTGGAGGGGAATTGATGTTGCTTTACTTTACAAAGAAAAGTACTTCAGTGTTTCTGATTTTAAAAATTTCGTTTTAAAAGCATATAATAAAGAGGGTTATAGAGTAAAAACAAGGGATCAACTATTGGTTTCAGGATACCTCGAAACAGAATTAATTCATTTTATTATCAATCATTGGCCATCACAAAGAGGAGGTCAAAAGAAGTCAGATTACTTAAGGTTAAAATCGGCAGAATTAACAGTTGAAATTATCGAAAAACTGAAAGAAGAGGAGCTTACCCCAAAAATTATAGTGATGGGAGACTTTAATGACGATCCGACTGCAAAAAGCCTTAAGACAATATTAAAAACGAAGGATAAGAAAAAGAAACTTTCAATAAACGACTTATTTAACCCATATGAAATGTTATTTAAAAAAGGCTTTGGAACCCTTGGTTTTAGGGATAATATAAATTTATTTGACCAAATAATTTTGACCTCTAATTTTATTTCAGAAAACAAAACCTACACATCATTAAAACTATACAAGGCTAATGTTTATAACCCTAATTTTTTAATTACAAATAAAGGGAGGTATAGAGGATATCCATTTAGAAGTTGGTCTAATGGGAGTTTTACTGGTGGATTTAGCGACCACTTTCCTGTTTATGTCTATTTAATTAAAGAAAAGTAGATTTTTTATCTAACTTTACGGTATAATTATTGACGTTAGTAAACTTTAATTTAAATTTCAAATATTATGAAAAAAACACTTTTAGCCTTTTTACTTATACCCCTTTTAACTTTTTCTCAAGAGAATAGGATTAATGGAGTCGATAACTTTTCACACTCTTCGAGAGATGCTGTTAGAATAGACTATAAACCAGGAAACAAAGGAACACCTTATTTATATGATAATTGGAGGGAAGGTTATATTGTAATAAGCGATAGTATTATTTCTCATCAAGACGCTCTTCAATTAAATTTAATAAATGGCAACCTAATTATTGGTGCAGGAAAAAATAAAGAAACAGGTATTATTATTACTGATAAAGCGGTCACTGGATTTGCAATTAATGAAGAAAATAATATTAATCCACACGTATTTGCCAAAATTAAACCTTCAAAATTTGAAGAGAATAATAGATCTACTAAATTTTATGAAGTAATTTCTAATCTTGAAAGAACAAATTATTTAATTAAGGAGCAGAGTAAGTATTTGTTTGACCCAAATAAGAGTAGAGGGTACCAAACTCAAAATAGTATACCGCAAGAGTATAAGATTAGAAAGAGCTATTATATAAAAAATAAGGCAGGAAAATATGTGAAAACTAAATTGAGTAAAAAAGCAATATTAAAAAATTTAGGGGATAAGGGAAGTGAGTTAAAAGCTTATATCAGTTCTAAAAAAATCAACTTCAATAAAGAACATGATGTCGTAAAAGTTTTAAATTATTACTATTCATTATAAAACTGAAAAAGATATATTTTATTAAGGTGAGAATTTTATTTCTCACCTTTTTTTATATCCTTTAAAATCAATTGTAAAGAGGTGTTTCCATTCCAGTGATTTTCATCAATACTGTAAACGGTATCAAAGTATTTCTTATTTGATATAAACTCATTTTTACTCCCAAGACCAAAACCAATAGCGTTAAGTGTTTTTGTGTCGCTTTCACTTTTTATAGTCACCTTTAGATGGCTTTTATCTTCGCCAACTTGTTTCCCAAAACCATTATCTTGTATGGCGTTAGTTTTAAAAATAGGTCTCATATTTTGAGGGCCAAATGGACCAAGTTGCTTTAAAATTCTATAAAATTTTGGTGTTATGTTACTCAATTCAATTTCTGTATCGATAAGGATTTCAGGAGTCTTTAGTTCTTCTGGCAAAGTATTTTTAACGACCTCTTCAAATTTCTTTTTAAAACTCTTATAATTTTCAGGCTTTAATGTTAATCCAGCAGCATATTTATGCCCTCCAAATTGTTCAATAAATTCAGCGCATTGCTCTAACGCATTATAGACATCAAAACCTTTTACCGATCTAGCAGATGCCGCTAACTTATCACCGCTTTTTGTAAATACAAGTGTAGGTTTATAATAAGTTTCTATGAGTCTAGAAGCCACAATACCAATAACACCTTTATGCCAAGTTTCATTATAAACAACATTTGAAGCATTCTGTTGTTCATTATTTTCTTCAATTTGTTGTAAAGCTTCATGTGTAATTATTTTATCAAGTTCTTTTCTGTCAATATTATTCTGTTCAATTTCTTTTGCAAACTCTAATGCCTCTTCAAAATCTATTTCAGATAGCAATTCTACGGCATATTGTCCATGTCTTATTCTTCCAGCAGCATTTATTCTAGGAGCAATAATGAAAACAACATCTGTAATTGATAATTCTTTTTTATCAATTTGATGAATCATAGCTTTAATTCCTGGTCTAGGAGATTTGTTTAAAACTAACAATCCAAAATAAGCCAATACTCTATTTTCTCCGGTTAGAGGTACAATATCTGCTGCAATTGCGGTTACTACTAGATCTAAATAAGGGGCTAAATCATCTATGGTCTGACCTTTTCTCTCTCCAATAGCCTGTATCAATTTAAAACCCACACCACAGCCACACAATTCATCATAAGGATACTCACAATCCTCTCTTTTTGGATCTAAAACAGCGATTGCCTTTGGAAGTTCTTTTCCTGGCCTGTGGTGATCACAAATAATAAAATCAATATTTTTTTCTGATGCATAAGCAATTTTATCAATCGCTTTAATCCCACAATCTAGAGCAATGATTAATGAAAAATCATTATCGTGGGCAAAATCAATTCCCTTATATGAAACACCATATCCCTCTTCATATCTATCAGGAATATAAGTCGCAACATTCGGGTAAAAGGTTTTTAAATAAGAAGAAACAAGAGAGACTGCAGTCGTACCATCTACATCATAATCGCCATATACAAGAATATTTTCTTGGTTTTCAATTGCTTTTTCAATTCGCTCAACTGCAACCTCCATATCTTTCATTAAATATGGATTGTGTAAATCAGTTATTGAAGGTCTAAAGAATTTTTTAGCATCGTCAAAGGTTTCTATTCCTCTTTGAATTAATAGTTGCGCAACTAGAGCATCAACTGACAATTCTTTTGCTAATTGATTTATTTTTTCTTTTTCAGGGATCGGTTTTAATGTCCAGCGCATTTAGTATAGCAATTATTAATTAGATGTTACTGCTCTATATATTCAATATTTATAGCGACATCAGTAAATTTACGAAACATTTCCATGACTCCACAATACCTTTCGACCGATAAGTCAACTGCTTTTTGAATTTTATCTTTTTTAAAATCAGATCCAAAAAACCGGTAGGTTACCACGACATTTTTATAAATCTTTGGATGCTCATCAGTTAAATCTGCGGTAACATCAATTTTAAAATCATCAACTTCAGCGCGCATTTTTTTTAATAACGAAACTATATCTAAGCCTCCACAACCCGCAAGTGCCGTTAACATTAATGCTTTTGGTCCTAAACCTCTACTTTCTGATTCTTCTTGAGGTGAATCAATCATTACATTTCCTCCTGGACCTAAAGATTCAAAGAGCGTATTATCTTTCCAAGTCAATTCTACTTTAGCCATGTTTTTAGTTTATTAAGTTTCAAATTTAAGCAATTAATCTGTCGTTTTTTTGTAATATTGTTTACAATCTAATAAATAAAATTACAGTAAATGCCTTTAGTAAAAACACTTTCTGCTGATACCAATCCTGATGTAAAAAAATTAGCTGAATTTTTTAATGAAACACTCGGTTTTTGTCCCAATTCAGTTTTAACAATGCAAATTAGACCAGAAATTGCTCGCGCATTTATTAATATGAATATGGCAGTTATGGATAATCATGGGAATGTTACATCAGCATTAAAAAGAATGATTGCTTGGGTTTCTAGTAATGCAACAGGATGTAGATATTGTCAGGCTCATGCAATTCGTGCTGCTGAACGCTATGGAGCAGAGCAAGAACAATTAGATAATATTTGGGAATATAGAACACATGCCGCATTTTCAGATGCAGAGCGTGCTGCATTAGATTTTTCTTTGGCGGCTTCTGTCATTCCAAATGCTGTGGATGAAAAAATAAAAGCAGATTTATATAAATATTGGAATGAAGGAGAAATTGTAGAAATGTTAGGTGTTATTTCTCTTTTCGGGTATTTAAACCGTTGGAATGATTCTATGGGAACTTCTATTGAAGACGGCGCAGTAGAAAGTGGCGACCAGTATCTTGGAAAACATGGTTGGGAAAAAGGAAAACATCTATAAATGAAAACAATTTTAGGACAATTTGTTGATATTGAAAATAAGAATATATATTCTGCTGAAGTTTCTTTTGCTGACGGGAAAATTGTTTCAGTAAAAGAAAAGGAGCATACTATTCAGCACTATATCCTTCCGGGATTTGTAGATGCACACATACATATTGAAAGTTCGATGTTGGTGCCTTCTGAATTTGCTAGATTGGCTGTTTTACACGGTACGGTTGGAACTATTTCTGATCCACACGAAATTGCAAATGTTCTTGGAAAAGAGGGTATTTATTATATGATAGAGAATGGTAAAAAAGTGCCGTTAAAATTTCATTTTGGAGCCCCTTCTTGTGTTCCTGCAACAACTTTTGAAACTGCTGGAGCTGTTATTGATTCCGATGATATTAAAGAATTGTTGTCTTCTCCAGATATTAATTATTTGGCTGAAATGATGAATTATCCAGGAGTTTTGTTTGATGATGATGAGGTTTTAAAAAAGATTGCTTGGGCAAAACATTTTAACAAACCCGTTGATGGTCATGCTCCAGGATTGAGAGGGAAAGATGCTGAAAAATATATTTCTGCAGGAATATCTACAGACCATGAATGTTTTTCATTTGATGAAGCCAATGAAAAGTTGTCGCTTGGAATGAAAATATTAATTAGAGAAGGAAGTGCTGCCAAAAATTTTGAAGCGTTGATTGACTTACTTCCAGAACATTATGAAAACATGATGTTTTGCTCTGATGATAAGCATCCAGATGATTTAATTGTAGGTCATATAAATCAATTATGTGCTCGCGCTGTTGCTAAAGGAATTGATGTCTTTAAAGTTTTGCAAGTTGCTTGTATCAATCCAGTAAAGCATTACAATATGAATGTTGGTTTGTTGCAAAATAATGATGCAGCAGATTTTATTGTAGTTGAAGATTTGATTGAATTTAAAGTTTTACAGACCTATATTAATGGCGAATTGGTTGCTGAAAAAGGGCAATCATTTATTGAATCAATTCCATTTGAAAAACCAAATAATTTTAATGTTTCTCCAAAATCAATTGATGATTTTAGAATTGAAGGGACTTCGAAAAATATACGCGTGATTGAAGCATTGGATGGCGAATTAATAACAAATGAAATTCATTCATCAGCAATTTTAAAGAAAGGGAATTTAATTTCTGATGTTGAAAGTGACATTTTAAAAATGGCCGTTGTAAATCGATATCAAGATGTAAAACCTTCAGTTGCTTTTATCAAGAATTTTGGATTGAAAAAAGGCGCTATTGCAAGTTCTGTAGCGCACGACTGTCATAATATTGTAGTTATTGGAACATCTGATGAAGAAATATGCAGTGCTGTAAATCTTATTATTGAAAATAAAGGAGGTGTTTGCGCCGTGAATGGAAATCAAAAGAAAAATCTTGCCTTGCCAGTTGCTGGAATTATGAGTGCTAAAAACGGCTGGGAAGCAGGGAAAGAGTATCAAGAAATAGACGCGATGGCAAAAGATTTAGGCTGTACTTTACGAGCACCTTTTATGACACTTTCTTTTATGGCGCTACTCGTAATTCCAGATTTAAAACTTTCCGATAAAGGATTGTTTAGTGGTGAGAAATTTAAGTTTGTGGACTTACAATTGTAAAATTCTCTTCACTTTCCCCTTCAATTCAGGCAATACCTCTCTATCAAACCAAGGGTTCTTCGTAAACCAAAAACGATTTCTAGGTGAAGGGTGTGGTAACACAAAATATTTAGGAAGATATTCAGGATAATTATCAACCGTTTCGGTCAAGGTACTTTTTGCATTTTCTTTCAAATAATAATTCTGCGCATACATTCCGATTAAAACAATCAATTCTAGATTTGGCATCTTATCAAATAATTCTTGATGCCATTGCGGTGCGCATTCTTTTCTAGGAGGCATATCTCCAGATTTTCCTTTGCCGGGATAACAAAATCCCATAGGAATTATGGCAAACTTTTCTATATCATAAAAATCTTCATCTGAAACATTCAACCATTTCCGTAATTGTCTTCCGCTAGCATCATCCCAAGGAATTCCAGAAGCATGAACTTTGGTTCCTGGCGCTTGTCCAATAATTACAATTTTAGAATTTTTATGTGCCGCTAGAGCGGGTCGAGGGCCTAAATCTAAATGTTCTTTGCAGATTGTACATTGTTTTATTTGAGAAAGAAGATGCTTCATTTCCTTTTTCTCTAAAATTATTTCAAATTCATATGACTCAATAAATTAGTTGCAAAAACAAGCATGTTTTTTACTTCATCTGTGCGAGCTACATGAATATATTTAAAAATCATCAGAGCTTCCCCATTACTTTCTATATGATGTATTTCGTTTTCTTCAAGAAAACGGATTAGGTCATCTGTGAAAAAAGTTCGAATTTCAGTTTCATTTTCTCCACTTAATTGAAATTTGCTTGAAAAATCTGCATATCTCTTAAAATTGATATCACCTTTCGCTCCTGCAAAAACCTTTACACGGTCAAAAACTTTATCAAAAAGACCTTCTTTATCAATTATGAATTTTGGTATAGGTGAAGGGAGTCTTATTATTTGTACAGTCGTCTGATATACTTCTAAAGCAAGCAAAGCTCCTTCATCAAACACAATATCAGCAATTTCCCAATGGGCTTTATTTTTTACATCCAATCCCTGTAAAGAGTTCATCTTCATTTCTATAGGGCGTGAATCAAAAAAATGAAAATTTCTCAAATAAGAAGTATTCCAATCTACTTCACGTTCAAATGACCAACTGTTTGCAATCGCCATTTTTTGTAAACGAATTTGACGTTGTGTGATACGTTTTTTTATGCGACCAGTTACAATCTTTAAAGCTCTATTATGACTTGTAGAAGAAACATGATCATCTAACCCAATCAATTTTACATCACCGCCTTGATCGTCTTGTATTCGTTTAAAATCGATTAAATTTTCCATTATGGATAAATCTACCAAACGTGTTTTTGACATATCTATTCTTACTGTAGAACCCTCAGGAATTTCTTCTAATAACTTATCTAATTGTAACGCATATAAGAAGTTACTAATTCCTTTAAGTTTCACATCATAAGAACCATTTTCTAAACGGTATACTTTTGAACCAGATTTGTAAATCATTTTAAAGAAACGTAAAAAGCCAACTTTTGCTAATAACATATGTAAAAACAAAGTGATTAAAATTCCACCCATAATTCCATACAATAAATCTGTAAATAATGTTATAATAAGTGTTGATGAAAGAAATAACAATTGTTCTACACCTTGATCATAAGCATGTTTGAATACTTTTGGTGATGCCAATTTAAACCCTGTATGTACCAATATTGCGGCTAAAGCGGCTAAAGGAACGCTCCTTAAAACGGGTGCTAAAATAAGCACAAAGAGAATTAAAAAGATTCCATGATAGAAATTTGACCATTTGGTTTTTGCATTACTATTTACATTTACTGTACTACGCACTATTACAGTTATAATTGGAAGTCCACCTAGAGCCCCAGAAACCATTGTGCTTAATCCAACACCTATTAAATCTTTATTCAAATTTGTAGTTCGTTTATAAGGATCTAATTTATCAACAGCACGAGCACTTGCTAGCGTTTCTACAGAAGCAATCATAGTAATTGATAAGACTGTAAGCCAAAAAGCAGTAGTTCCTATCATTCCAAAATCTGGATGCATAATGCTATCTAATGGATTGTCTGGGATTTCAATTAATAATTCTGGACCTACACCATAATTTTTTCCAAAAAAAGAAAGACTATGTTCGTTAAAAAAGTCAAAAGCAAATACTAAAGGTATCGACAATATCAAAACCCACATTGGGGCTGGAATCATTCGAATGAATTTAGTATTAATTTTTTTATAAAAAACAAGTACTAAAATTCCAACTAAAGCAATTAGAAAAACAAAAGGATTAATTTCTGGAATTTTATAAAAAGCATCTATTAATGTTCCTACTATAGTTTTTGCATCAGAAGTTGTTCCTAATGCATAATGTATTTGTTTTGTAAATATAATTACACCAATTGCAGCCAAAATACCATGTAATACAGAAGATGGTAGTAGTTTCGCAAAACGACCCATTTTTAAAAAACCAAGTATCGTTTGAATACCTCCAGACACTACGATTGCAGCTAAAACATAATTAATATTTCCATCAAGAGCTACAAGCCCTCCAAGAATTACGGCAATTAAGCCTGCGGCAGGTCCATTAATTGCTAAATGTCCTCCTCGAAAAAAGGTAGTAACAACTCCTCCAATAATTGCGGAAAGTACGCCTGCCATAGGTGACACTTCAGAAGCCACTGCGATTCCTAATGCAAGTGGTAAAGCGACCAATGATACACTTATTGCTGCCGAAAGGTCATTTCGCCAGTTTTCTTTTAAACCTTTAAATCCAGTTGCTGGTATTGAGTTGTGAGTATTCATAGTTGATATAAGAATGTCAATTTAAGGTTGTTAATATACGTTTTTCAAAAAAAAATAGTTCCTTTAAAAGATGATTTTTTTAACATTCTTAGTTTGAGTCGTCAAATAAAGAAAAAACCAACTATTTTTTATTTACTTTTTTCCCCCTACAACAATTACAATCTCTCCTTTTGGAGGTTTATTTGTATAATGTTCTAATACTTCTTTGGCTGTTCCGCGAATCGTTTCTTCAAATAATTTTGTTAATTCTCTAGAAACAGAAACGGGTCTATCTTCACCAAAGTATTCCACAAAATGACCTAAAGTTTTTATTAATTTATGAGGAGATTCGTAAAATATTATCGTGCGAGTTTCTTCTGCTAAGAATAAAAATCTTGTTTGGCGTCCTTTTTTTACGGGTAAAAACCCTTCAAAAATAAACTTATCATTCGGAAATCCGCTATTGACTAAAGCAGGTACAAATGCTGTTGCTCCAGGAAGACAATCTACCTCAATTCCATTTTCAATGGCCGCTCTAGATAATAAAAATCCAGGATCAGAAATTGCAGGAGTTCCTGCATCTGAAATTAAAGCAATAGTTTCTCCACCTTTAATTCGTTCAACAATTCTATTGACCATTTTATGCTCATTATGCATGTGATGAGATTGCATATGAGTTGAAATTTCAAAATGCTTTAACAGTTTACCAGATGTTCGCGTATCTTCTGCAAGAATTAAATCAACTTCTTTGAGCACTTTTACAGCTCTAAAAGTCATATCTTCAAGATTACCGATTGGTGTTGGGACTAAATATAGTTTGGACATGTGTGTATTCTAATGTGTAAAGTTACGAAGAAAAGAAAATGTATGTAAATAAATAACTCCCAAATCTAAACGAATAGATTTGGGAGTTATTAAGAATTTAATAAAAGTTGGTATTAGAACTTGAAAGTTACACCACCATTTATTACTGTTCCGTTAAATCCAAATTGATTTACTTCCCAAGGATATTTGAAACGACCTCCAAGATCTGTTACAAAATCACCTTTAGTATCAATAACATCAGGATATACATCTAGTAAATTATTTATAGCGATTCTTGCTGAAATTTTATCAGAAAAATCATAAGAAATAATTAAATCAGTGATCACTTTTCCAGTAAATGTTTGATCATTTGCAGGGGTTGAAGCATGTTGCCAAGTTACCTCACCAAAATAAGTATTATTAAAATTAAAATTCCATTTATTTACGTCATAATCAAGTCCTAAAAGCACCTTAGATTTTGGTCTAGAAGAAGTAATTCTTGATTGTTCTTTACGGTTAAAGATATCATATCCATTTGCACCTAATATTCCAGGGGCTTCTAATTGTAGCCCTTCTGTTGCAGGATCTGCATCTTTACTTGTAATTTTTGTTTCATTAAAGTTTGCTGCTATCGTTGCTCCTAACTTACCACTCCCTAATTCAATATTTCTATAATTTGCAACAAGATCAATTCCGGATGTTTCAGTATCTACTGCATTCACAAAGAACTTTAAACTTGTAATTGAATTAGCCTCTAAAATATCTTCTACGGGATTTTGTGGGTTGCCAACTGAACCATCAATATATCCAATCTCTCCAGTGAATAAAACACGATTATCAACTTTTACATTATAATAATCTACAGATAGAGATAAGTTATTTAATGGTTTAAGTGTAAAACCTGCAGAAAGATTTTCTGATGTTTCTGCCGTTAATTGAGGAACCCCTAATCCTTGTCTAATTACAGGATCAACATTATTAAATGTTCCTTGATTAGAAATAGTTCCACCAGAAACTAACGTTTGAATATTACTCAAATAAATTTGATGTAAAGAAGGTGCTCTAAATCCAGTACCGTAAGAAGCTCTTATCGCTCCTTTATTTAAAGAATATCTACCGTTTACTTTCCAAGAAGTATTCTCTCCAAAATCACTAAAGTCTTCATATCTAACTGCTGCACCTAGTAAAATTTTTTCACTTGGCTCAAATTCTACATCTCCATAAATACCATAGTTATCTCTTTTTGCAGTTAAAGCATTTCCGGGTTGTAATCCTGGGAATGATTGAACTCCACCACCAATATAAGATTCTGGTTGCCCAGCAGTCGCTCTAAAACGCTCTTCTTTAATTTCAGCACCAAAGGCTAAATTAATTTTACCAAAATTTTGTGAAATATCTAAATTAGCAAGGTTGTTACTAAATGCATAACCTCCAACATCAAAAGAAGTAGGACTACTTGCGCCTAAGGCTGGATTTAAACTATTATTAACTTCATAGCGAACTCCATTTCTACCATGTGTTCCACTTAAATCAATATCAAATCCATGCATTTTCCATTTTGCACCAACTGTAAAATTATTATCTACAACATCAGTTTCAAAAGTTGGTTGAAAACCTTGATATTCTGTACCTACAGCATGTAATAAATTGTGTGGGTCTGGAACCCAATAAGGGGCTCTATATAATGCAAAACTTGTTCCTTTTCTTGCAGCGACACCACCAAATGCATATGCTTCACCATTTCCACTTTTAAAAGGCAAACCAACGTTAAAAAAAGCATCAAATTTATTGTAGCTTGGTTGGCCTACGGTCATTCCCATATCTGGATTTTCTACTAACCAAGGATGAGTTCCATTTAAAATAGCGTCATCTGCAAAAACGACTCCAAATAGGCCATCACCTCCAGGTTCACCAGCTCTATTTGTTTCTTCTTGATCATAATAGCCTAATGTTAAATTTAAATAACCACCATTATCACCAATGTTTACAGCGGTGTTAAAATCTACACCAAAATTAAACCCATCACCTTCTGTTGTAACTCCAGCATTGGTATTTATTGTTGTGTATTCTACATTTTTCTTTAAGACCATGTTTATAACACCAGCAATTGCATCAGACCCATATTGTGCAGATGCTCCATCTCTAAGAACTTCAATTCTTTCGATAGCAGCAGCAGGTACACTTTTTAAGTCTACTCCAACTTCTCCTTTTCCAGGCGTGTCATTAATATACACTAAAGCACTTTGGTTCTTTCTCTTACCATTTACTAAAACTAACGTTCTACTTGGTCCTAAACCACGTAAATCAGCAGGATCAAAATGCGCTGTTGCATCTGAAACAGTTTGGTTAGTAGAGTTAAATGATGGAACTTTATAAGTTAACATCTTATCAACGGTTGGTTGACCAGAACTTTTAAGTTCATCAACTCCAATAACATCAATTGGAACAGGTGAGTCTAAAATTGTTCTTGGTTTAGACCTGTTTCCAATAATTACAACTTCGTCTAATGCAACTCCTCCTTTAAGAGATACCGTTACCTTTTCTGAAGAACTAACAATCATTTCAATAGATTCAAAACCAACAGAAGATACTTCTAAGGTTACCGGAAAACCAGTAACATTAAAAGAAAACTCTCCATTAAAATCAGAAGTTGTTCCTGTTGTTGTCCCTTTAACAATAACATTGGCTCCAGGTAATGGGCTATCGCTATTGCTTTCGAAAACAGTTCCTGAAATAGTTTCTTGTGCGTAGATGGATAAAGGGGAGAAGGCAAGTAAAATAGCCAAAACCCTTAAGTAGTAAGTTTGTTTCATAATTAAATTTTAAAATTAGTATGTAACAAATATGTAATAAAAAACCTCTAATACCTAATATTTAATAAAAAACTACCTTTTTTTTGTTAAATTATAGATATTTATTTACGTGTAATTGCGAAAACTTAAATAAGTTTTCTGATGTTATTTTTATAATTTTTTGATTAAAACACTTTCTTCCAAAAATATCTTTTTAAATTTGCAACAAATATTTTTTATAATAAATTATGTATAGAAATCATACAAATGGAGAATTGAGACTGTCTCATGTGAATGAAGAAGTTACACTTTCTGGATGGGTACAAAAAGTACGTGACAAAGGTTTTATGATTTGGGTAGATTTACGTGACAGGTATGGAATCACTCAGTTAATTTTTGATGAAGATAGAACAGATGCTTTAGTTTTTGAAAAGGCAAAAAGTTTAGGAAGAGAGTTTGTAATTCAAGTTAAAGGAAAAGTTATTGAGCGTCAATCTAAAAATCCAAATATTCCTACAGGTGAAATTGAAATTTTAGTTTCTGAACTAACAGTTTTAAATGCTGCAAAAACACCACCATTTACTATTGAAGATGTAACCGATGGAGGAGAGGATATTCGTATGCAATATCGTTATTTAGATATTAGAAGAAACCCTGTAAAAGACAGTTTGATTTTTCGTCATAAAGTATCTATGGAAGTTCGCAAATACTTGTCAGACCAAGAATTTATTGAAGTTGAAACTCCTTATTTAATAAAATCCACTCCAGAAGGAGCACGTGATTTTGTAGTTCCTTCGAGAATGAATGAAGGACAGTTTTATGCACTTCCTCAATCTCCACAGACTTTCAAGCAGTTGTTAATGGTCGGCGGAATGGATAAGTATTTTCAGATTGTAAAATGTTTTAGAGACGAAGACTTACGTGCAGATAGACAGCCAGAATTTACACAAATTGACTGTGAAATGGCATTTGTAGAGCAAGAAGATATTTTAAATGTTTTTGAAGGATTAACGCGTCATTTACTAAAAGAAGTGAACAATGTTGAGGTAGACAAGTTTCCAAGAATGTTATATGACGATGCAATGCGCATCTACGGAAATGACAAACCAGATATCCGTTTTGGAATGGAATTTGGCGAGTTAAATGAAGTTGCACAACATAAAGAATTTAAAGTGTTTAACGATGCTGAATTAGTTGTTGGTATAGCTGTTCCAGGAGGAAATTCATACACAAGAAAAGAAATTGATAAGTTAATTGATTGGGTTCGTAGACCTCAAGTTGGCGCTCTCGGAATGATATATTGTAGAATAAATGCAGATGGAACATTTAAATCATCAGTAGATAAATTTTATGACCAAAAAGACTTGGCGTTATGGGCTGAAGTTACCGATGCAAAGGTAGGAGATTTAATCTGTATTTTATCAGGAGAAACAAATAAAGTAAGAGCACAATTATCTGCCTTACGTATGGAATTAGCAGAGCGTTTAGGCTTGAGAGATCCAAAAGTATTTGCGCCACTTTGGGTAATAGATTTCCCATTGTTAGAAATAGATGAAGAAACAGGTCATTATCACGCAATGCATCACCCATTTACATCACCAAAACCAGGGCAATTAGAATTATTGGATTCACATCCTGGAGACGTAAAAGCAAATGCATATGATTTGGTTTTAAACGGAAATGAAATAGGTGGTGGTTCTATAAGAATTCATGACAAACAAATGCAAGCAACAATGTTGCGTCATTTAGGTTTTTCTGATGAAGAAGCGAAAGCGCAATTTGGGTTTTTAATGGATGCTTTTGAATATGGTGCGCCACCTCATGGAGGTTTGGCATTTGGATTGGATAGATTGGTTGCTATTTTAGGTGGTCAAGAAACAATTCGTGACTTTATTGCATTTCCAAAAAATAATTCAGGACGAGATGTGATGATAGATGCACCTGCTCCAATTGACGATGCGCAATTGACAGAGTTGAGTTTGAAACTCAATCTAAAATCATAAAAAATTAAATCCTGCGAAAGCGGAATTTTTTATTTCACCTCTTTGCTATCAATAGATTTTGTAAGTGCTGAGGAAATAATTCCTGTTGGTATTGCAACGATACCTAAGCCAATCATTAATATAAAAAAAGTAAATACTTTTCCACCAACAGTTATCGGATATACATCACCATAGCCAACTGTTGTTAATGTAATTATTGCCCACCATAAACTATCAAAAATTGATGAAAAATGTTGTGGTTGTGCCTGATTTTCAAAATAATAGATGCCAACTGCTGAAAAGTAAATTAGAATAAGCGTAATGAAAATAAACAATAAAATTTCTTCCTTGGCAGTCTTTATTGCTTTCGTAAAATGTTTCATCGCTTTATTATAACGGACCAATTTTAAGACTCTAAACAATCTTAGAAAACGCAATGCTCTCAATGAGCGCAAATCAACACCAAATGAAAGGTAAAAAGGAAGTATTGCTAAGAAATCGATGACTCCAAAAAAGCTAAAAATAAATTTTGGTTTACTATCGGCGACATAAATTCTTAAGAGGTATTCTGCAGTAAAAACAAGAACACTTATGAGCTCTATAGATTGTAAAATCGTTCTTGTTTGAGGTTTTAAATCCGGAATTGTTTCTACGGAAAAGGTTATTATAGATAGTAAAATTAAAGCCTGAATAAAAAAAGAAAAATATCTACTTCCCTTATTATCGTTTATTTCTACGATATCTTTAATTTGTTTTTTCATGTGATAAAAATAGAACATATTTTAATACCTTTATCGAATGTCACAATCCAAAGTTTTAACAAAGTTCCTTATATGGAAATATAAACACATTTCTGAACGAAATTTTGTTTATTTCTTGAGTATTTTAGTTGGACTATTAGCAGGTTTGGGAACAGTAACTTTGAAGAATATCACTTACTTTATTCAATCGCTTCTTGAAGGTAAATTTATAAAAGATTATCAAACTACATTATATTTTATTTTTCCAATTGTTGGACTTTTCCTAGTGTTTATTTTTCAAAAATATATACTCAAAAAACAAATAAGCCATGGTATAACATCAACGTTGTTTGCTATTTCAAAACGAAATGGAATCATTGAGCGCTATAAGATTTTTGCTTCATTAATTGCAGCACCAATAACTGCAGGTTTTGGTGGGTCTGTTGGGTTGCAAGGTCCAGCAGTTAGTACTGCAGCGGCGATTGGAGCCAATCTTTCTCAAGTGTTTCATATGAATACAAAAACACGAATGTTATTGATTGGTTGTGCAGCAGCAGG
>CAWVTS010000011.1:0-28229 GCA_963933045.1 uncultured Lutibacter sp.
AAGGCATCGAAGTGAGAAATTTGATGAAGTTCTTCTAATTTTTCATCAGATTTATCTAACATCATAATATTTCTCTTCTTGAGTAGTTTTGATTTAGACATTCCTTCGGCATAGGTAAGCCCCATATTTCCTGCTCCAATTACTAGTACTTTCATTATATTTTTTTTAGGTAAATTATCTAAATACGTAAACCATGAATCAAATTATATAAATAATATACAATCATTACAATCTTTCACTTCACCATAGTAGGTTTCTCTATATCTATGTAAAGTTTTAACAGGCAAGCCCATAAAGTATTTCTTTACATAGGTAACCTTTGTGGTAAGCTCTCCCATTTTCTTACTATATCGTTTCTCAGTTTTTGTCTTTCTTTTAATCTCAATGATTTTCATGAATAATTTTTAATGTGGTTAATAAATTTAATGAGGCTTTTTTGTTGAATCTATATTTTGATCTATATAACTGCTAATAAAGCACGTTACAAAATGCACTATATTGCTCTTTGAAATGAGCTTTTTAAATTTTTAGTGTCTTTTGGTAGATTTTTTTGATATCAATCTATCGCTTTACGAAGCTAAAGCGCGTGGACTACTACATTAAGATCATGGCTATTAACTAATCTTTTAATGTATGCTTTGTGACCATTAGGCACCAGCAAATGCAATCTCCCTCTCTTCATAGAAGCAAAAAAACTTAGCACTTTCCATTTAGCAACTGTTTTTTTTGGATTCTCGTTCTTTAAAGCAACTACTGAATAATGTTTAACTCCTCCATGAGTAACATAAGATACATCAGCCTGAATTTCTTCCTGAGTAGTTTTACTAATGTATATCTTAGGATCTTCATATCCCTCTGAAATAGATTTTAAAGAAATAGTATCTTTCTTTTCAGCCCACTCGATAGCTTTTTCTAAATACGCATCATTCTTCATATATCTGTTTTAGTGAAACTATATAAAAATCCTATAATTAATAAGAAGTTTATGCAAAAATACAATAAATAGTTTGTATAGAAACTATATAAAAAGTTAAATGTAAAAACTATAAGGCTAAATACCTTTTAATCAGTGATTTAAAAATTACTGTTATGCGAAGTGATACTGCACTAGATGATATAGAATATAATCGATATAAATTATTCGGGATGACTGGTCATTTCCTCTATGGTAAGTAATGGGGCTGCGTCCATATCTTCAACATCCATTATTAAGGTTAACAACTCTATATTTCTATCTAACTCTTCTATCTGTTCTGGAGTTAACTTTTTTAATCTTTTTGAAAGTTTCTCCTGAAGCGTCGGTGGATATTTATAAAGCAAATCAGCTCCTTTTGCTGTCAAAATAATATATGTAGCTCTCTTATCATTAGACTTTGGTAACTTAGCAACTAAAGATTTACTTTCTAATCTAGATATAATACCAGAAACTGTACTCGCATTTAGATTGATGTATTCTTTAATATCTTTAGCAAACGCTCTATAATCATTTTGATCAGACAAGTATTGAAGAACTAAAAGTTGAGGTATACTTATCCCTAATTCTTTCTCTATTTTTTTACTTTCCAGATTTATTGAACGGATAATTTTACGTAATTTAATAAGTATTTCAATATATTTCAACGCGTGTATGTTTTTAAGATATTACAAAATAAAACTATTTTAATGATATAAATGGTTTTATTAACTTAAAAAATAAAAATATTATCTATAGAAACTATTATAAAGCAACGAATCTTTTAATCTATTTATATCCATGAAAATACAAACCCCTCTTCTCTTCTTACTTTTGAAAAAGCACAAATAGCGTACTTGTATTATACCTGTATTTCTATTGGTTATTGAAATTGTGAATTTTCGATTTAGACCTATAAAGTCTGTATATTTGTAAAACACAAATCTATCAAAAAAATGAAAAAAATACTTTTGCTTAGTTTCATACTGGCACTTACTTTATCTTCTTGCCTAACAACTAGCGAAAAATTCGCTAAAGTATTAGAAAACTACAATGAAGAGAGTTATAAGTTATTTCCCTTAAACGCAACATTTGCAGGAGACAATAGATATAATGACCAATTGCCGAATGATTTAACTGACGAATTTTCTGTAAACCTAAAATCATTTTATTCAGACACGAAAAACAGTTTGTCAAAATTCAACGATGTAGATTTAACAGATTCAGAAAAAATGAGTAAAGACGTTTTAACTTGGGATTGTGATATCAATTTAGAAAGATTGAATTTCCGTGAAGACCTTACTCCTATCAATCAAATGTGGACAATGAACTTAATGTTCGGTCAACTAGCAAGTGGATCTGGAGCGCAACCTTTCAAAACTGTAGAAGATTATAATAACTGGTTAAAACGGGTTGACAGTTATTTAGATTGGATGAACAGTACTGAAGAAAGAATGAAAGAAGGAATTGAATTAGGGCATGTATTGCCAAAGTCATTGATTAAAAAAATAATTCCTCAACTTGCCTCTTTAACTGGTGCTACTGAAGAACATTTATTTTATCAGCCAATAAAAAAATTACCTGAAGAGTTTTCAGATGATGAGAAAAAAGAATTGACTGCATCTTATACAGATATGGTTCAAAACAAAATTGTTCCTGCTTATAAAAAACTACACGCTTTTATGAGTACTGATTACTTGAATGCCGGGAGAATATCAAGCGGAATCGATGATACTCCAAACGGAGAAGGATATTACAAGCATCAAATTAAAACATATACGACTACTAATATGACTGCAGATGAGATTCATCAACTTGGATTGAAAGAAGTTGCAAGAATATTATCTGAAATGGAAAAAGTGAAGAAAGAAGTAGGTTTTAATGGCGATATAAAATCTTTCTTCAATGATTTGAGAGGGAATAAAATCTTAATGCCTTATACTGAACCTCAACAAATAATAGACAACTTCAATGCGATTCATGAAACGATGAAACCGCAGATTGAGAAACTATTTGATGTGAAACCAAAAACTTCTTTTGAGGTTCGTAGAACTGAAACGTTCAGAGAAGCATCTGCAAGTGCAGAGTACAATCCTGGATCACTTGATGGAACTAGACCTGGAATTTTTTATGCTCCTATTCCTGATGCAACAAAATATAATGTACTTGCTGACGAAGCATTATTTTTACACGAAGCAATTCCAGGACATCACTATCAGATTTCTTTAACTCAAGAGAGCAATATATTACCTGAATTCCGTAAAACATTATGGTATAGTGCTTATGGTGAAGGCTGGGCTTTATATACCGAATCTCTTGGAAAAGAACTAGGTTTATATACTGATCCTTATCAGTATTTTGGAATGTTGGGTATGGAAATGCACAGAGCAATAAGACTGGTTGTAGATACTGGAATTCATTCTAAAGGATGGTCTAGAGAAAAAGCAATTCAGTATTCTCTAGATAATGAAGCAGAATCAGAAGATAGTATTACACGTGAGATTGAACGTTATATGGCAAATCCTGGTCAAGCATTGTCTTATAAAATAGGGCAATTAAAGATTCGTGAATTACGTGCAAGAGCTGAAAAAGTATTAGGAGATAAATTTGACATTAAAGAATTTCATAATCAAGTATTAGAAACTGGCTGTATTCCTTTACAGCTATTAGAAAACAAGATTGACAAATGGACATCTAACAAAAAATAGATTCTGAAATTATCTTTTTAACAGCAGGAACAGGTTTATTAGCCGGTTTTTATATGACTAAAAATTTAGACAAGTAGCAAAACTTTAAATTGCCATCAAAAAAGCGCTCCAAATTTTGGAGCGCTTTTTATTTAATATTTTTTGAACGATTAAAACAATTCATTCAACACTTTAGCAAGTCTAATTCCTCCTATTTGTAATTGAGAACGTACTGTTCCAAAATGTCTGTATGAATATCTATAACGAAGGTTTTCTCCCTTTTCGGCAGATACATACACCTTTTTAGTCAATTCATGCATTTCATTTACCCAATCTATTAATTCTCCTTCTTGAATTTTTCTAACTTGTTCTTTAGTTAATTCATCTGCATTGTCAGCCAATTCTTGATATCCCATATCGTATTGATTTATCATTTTAGAATCCCAAACTGAATGAAGATTAGTGTCTTTATAATGCCATTGAACTTTAAAATCATTACCTCCTTTATCTTCCTTAAGACCTATATGCAAAGGTTGATGTAAGTCTCCAATAAAATGAATTAACAATTTTAAATGAAATATCTTATCTTCATCACTTGAGTTGTCATCACTAATTACTTTTTTACAAGTTTCAATTGCTGTATACAAATCTCCTTTTGGATTCTTTTCTGAATCTGTATAATTGGAATCCATTGGCATATTAATATAATGCCATGAGTAATATTCGCTAAATTTCCTGTCAGATTTTATCTCATCAGCAAACGTTGATAAAAAGGCCATTGATTTTGTCTTTAACAACTTTTTCAACTTTCTCTTTGTCTTCGGTTTTAAATAATCTTCTGCAATTGTTCCAACAACTCTATGCCCTGTTGGACCCCAAATTTTTGAAGCCTTCGCTTGGTATGAAAATGTAATTAAGAGTACTAAAAGGTATATGAATTTTGTTTTCATGCGTTTGTTTTTATTGTTATTCAATGGTTAAATGCTGTTCACCCTTAATCATTCCTTTAAGTCATGAAATTTTGAACATGCACATTTCATAATTCCTAATTGTTTTGGCTAAGTTAAAAATAAAATTGACAAAATATTTGGATACATCAAAAAATATTTGATATATTTGTGATATCATTTTAATATCATATTAAATCAAATCACTATGACACAAGAAAAAAATATAAAAGCGACTAACGGTTACCTAATGCTTGTCGTACTTCTAGGATTTATTGCACTCTTAATTTATGGAATTCCAACAGGAAAACCATTAATCATAGTGCCAACAATGTTATTAATACTATTTATAATCCTTGGATTTTTCTTAGTAAACCCAAATACATCTAAAGTTCTTTTACTATTTGGAAAATATATTGGAACGGTTAGAGAGAATGGATTTTATTGGGCAAACCCATTTTATAGAAAACGTTCAATATCACTAAGAGCTAGTAACTTTGATAGCGAACGCGTAAAAGTAAATGACAAATTGGGGAATCCGATTATGATTAGTACTATCCTCGTTTGGAAAGTAAGCGATACCTTTAAAGCCGCTTTTGATGTAGATAATTACGAAAACTTTGTGAGAGTACAATCAGATGCCGCTGTACGTAAATTGGCGAGTTTATATCCTTATGATAATTTTGAAGACGAAGGTGAAGTCGAAGAAATAACACTAAGAGCAAGTCTAAATGAAGTAAGCGAAGCTTTAGAAAAAGAACTTTCTGAAAGACTTTCTATGGCGGGAATTAAAGTGTTAGAAGCTCGTATTGGATACCTTGCATATGCTCAGGAAATAGCAAATGCTATGTTAAAAAGACAACAAGCAACTGCAATTGTTGCTGCAAGACATAAGATTGTTGAGGGTGCAGTGAGTATGGTTGAAATGGCATTAGAAGAATTAAGTAAAAAACAAATTGTTGAATTGGATGATGAGCGCAAAGCGGCAATGGTTAGTAACTTAATGGTTATATTATGTTCTGACAAAGAAGTGGCACCAGTTTTAAATACAGGAACTCTAAATCATTAGAATTATGACACAGTATAAAGTTTTATCTAAAAGTTTATTCAAAAAAGAAGATCTATTTATGGATTCTGTAAATATGGAAGCGAAAAATGGTTGGAAAGTAATCAGCGTTGGTTATAATGAAGGACATATATCAAAAGTAGTCTTAGAAAAATCAAACTATTAAATTATGATTCAAATTCTCTTATTTTTGTTAATGACTATTATTCATATTATATTTTAGTAAAAAAAAGAAAAATGAAAACTAATTTTGGATTAATTTATGGAATTGCAGTTGGAACTGCTTTAACTATTTCCTTAGGTATCGCACTCGATAATATTGCAATTGGATTTTCAATTGGAAGTGGTGCTGGAGTTGCAATAGGAACTGCATTAAACTTACTCTATAATAAAAAGAGTTGCAAAAAAAAGAAAATAAATAATGAAAGGAAATAAAATGGGCGTAGGTATAGCTCTTGGAATTGGTATTGGAATTGCGGTAGGATCGTCATTTGGAAACGTTGGCGTTGGTATTGCAGTTGGCACTGCAATTGGAATTGCATTTGGAGCAGCATTAAATGCAAAAGAAACCGAAGATAATTCTAAAAAAGAATGATTTATTATTAAATAGTATGGCAAAGAAAAAAGCATTTGCACTAAGAATAAACGAAGATATGCTTAAAGCAGTTGAGAAATGGGCTGCTGATGAGTTTAGATCCACCAATGGTCAATTGGAATGGATGTTAAACAAATGCCTAAAAGATGTAAAAAGACAACCCAAAAAGAAAGAGGATAAGTAAAATTATCCTCTTTCTTTTTTAAGTTAAATTGTTATATTAGCTGAAATCAAATTAATATAATGGATACTGCACCTTTTTTCACTAATGACACAATCGTATTTGGACTTCTAATGCTATGTTTAGGATTTATTTTCTATACATCAGCAAAAAAAAATGGCTTTTGGTCTAAATTTTACAAAATTGTTCCAGCCTTATTTATGGCTTATATGCTACCTGCATTTTTAACAACTTTTGGATTGATAGCTCCTGAATGGGAAACAACAAATGATGTTGGTGAAATCACAAAACACTCCTCAAGTTTGTATTATATGGCAAGTCGGTATTTATTACCAGCAGCTTTAGTTTTAATGACTTTAAGTCTTGATTTAAAAGCTGTATTTAACTTAGGTCCAAAAGCATTAATCATGTTTTTTACTGGTACAGTTGGAATTATTATTGGAGGACCTATCGCCATATTTTTAATTTCGATGGTGTCACCAGAAACTATTGGAGGTGCTGGTCCAGATGCAGTCTGGAGAGGTTTAGCTACACTTGCTGGAAGTTGGATTGGTGGAGGCGCAAATCAAACTGCAATGCTAGAAGTTTATGGCTATAATCAAAAATTATATGGAGGAATGGTATTTGTCGATATTGTTGTTGCAAATATTTGGATGGCATTATTACTTATTGGTATTGGTAAAAAAGACCGTATCAATAAATGGCTAAAAGCAGATACTTCTGCAATAGAAGCCTTAAAAGAAAAAGTTTCGAAATTCAGTGAAGATACAGAACGAAACCCAAGTTTAACAGATTATATGATTATGGGAGCAATAGCTTTTGCAACTGTAGGATTTGCTCATTTATCGGCAGGATTTTTAAGTCCGTTTTTTAAAGATTTTGTAAATGGGTTAGAGAGTGAAACCTTACGGAATTCGATGACCTTTTTAGGCTCTTCTTTCTTTTGGATGATTAGTATTTCTACAATTATCGCAATTATTTTATCATTTAGCAAGGCACGAAATTTTGAAGGCGCTGGCGCAAGTAAAATTGGTAGCATATTCATCTATATACTTGTTGTTTCTATCGGAATGAAAATGGATTTAACAATGATTTTTGACAATGTTGGATTGGTTGCAATTGGAGTTGTTTGGATGTTAATCCATGCAGTTTTATTGATTGTAGTTGCTAAACTTATCAGAGCACCATATTTCTTCCTTGCAGTAGGAAGTCAAGCAAATGTTGGTGGCGCTGCATCAGCACCTATTGTTGCTTCAGCTTTTCACCCATCACTTGCGACAGTCGGAGTATTGCTTGCTGTATTTGGCTATGCTGTTGGTACTTTAGGCGCAATTATTTGTGCAGAATTAATGAGAATTGTTTCTCCATAATTTCCATACATTTCACATTAAAAAAGCAGACATTTACAATCTTAATTTTTTGATTCAAAAACCATGAAAAAACATATTTTACTTTTATTAATTTCTTCAATTTTTATTACTTCATGTTCTTCTGATAGTAGTAATAAAATGATAGTGAATGGAACAATTTCAGGATTGCAAAAAGGAACATTATATTTACAAAAAATGCAAGATACCATTTTAACTTCTGTAGATTCTATTCAATTAATTGGACAAAACACTTTTGAGTTAATCGATGAAAATACTGAAATCGAAATCTATTATTTAACTCTGAAAGAAAAAGAAAAAGAAAAAATTTCTTTTTTTAGTGAAAAAGGAACAATCACCATTAACTCTAAACTTGATAAATTTGTAACTTCGGCTATAATTACTGGATCTAAAGCTCAAAAATTACTTGAAGAATACAAATCAATGACAGATCAATTTAGTGGAAAGCGTCTAGATTTAATTAAAGAAACTTTTGAGGCACAAGCCACAAAAGATGATGAGTTAATTGAAAAATCAGATAAAAATTTACGCCGATTGATAAAAAATAGATATTTGTATTCAGCCAATTTTTCTATAAAAAACGCTAACAGCGAAGTTGCTCCATATATTGCTTTGACAGAACTATATGACGCACATGTATCTTTGCTGGATACAGTAAATAATTCACTTTCAGAAAAAATAAAAGTATCAAAATATGGTAAAAGACTGGATGCTTTTGTTAAAGATATTAAAGAAAATGAGAAGTAATACTATTAAAGTTTCATAAACAATTAGCTGTCGCGCTGCGACTAGAATCGGTTATCGCCATCTAGAATATCACCAATACCACCAAGAATACTTCCTTCACCTTTACTTTTCCCTCCTTGCCTTGGAATTGAAGCAGCTATTCTACTTGCTAATCTGCTAAATGGCAATGACTGTATATATACTGTTCCCGGACCTTGTACAGTTGCGAAAAAGAGTCCCTCACCTCCAAAAATTGTGTTTTTTATTCCGCCAATAAATTCAATATCATAATTAATATCTTGAGTAAATCCAACTAAACAGCCAGTATCAATTTTTAATGATTCTCCAGCAGATAATTCCTTCTTTGCAACAGTACCACCAACATGTAAAAAAGATAAACCATCACCTTCTAATTTTTGCATGATAAAACCTTCTCCTCCAAACATTCCTCTACCTAATTTTTTAGAAAATTCTATACCAACTGAAACTCCTTTTGCAGCACATAAAAACGCATCTTTTTGACAGATAAATTTTTCGCCGAATTGCTCTAAATCTATTGGGATTATTTTTCCTGGATAAGGAGACGCAAAAGAGATTTTCTTTTTCCCGTGACCATCATTATGAAAAACAGTCATGAACAAACTCTCTCCAGTTAGGATTCTTTTTCCTGCAGAGAATATTTTCCCTAAAATACTTTCAGATTGGCCAGAACCATCTCCAAAAATAGTGTTCATTTTAATCCCGGTTTCCATCATCATAAAACTTCCTGATTCAGCAACTACACCTTCTTGAGGATCCAACTCAATTTCAACATATTGCATTTCTTCTCCGTAAATTTCGTAATCTATTTCGTGTGCGTTCATAGTATTATTTTTTATGTTAATTTATTTTTTTCAATCTAACGCTCCACTCATATTCAAATGAAGAAACTTTCTCGTTTTGCTCATTAAACCCTTCAGAAATCAATTGAATAACTTGTCCTTCTCCATTTGAAATAGTCTTCTGTATAGCTTCGCTGACTTTTTCTCCATCCAAACATTTAAAAGTAATTTTCCCAACTGCTTTTTTATAAAACTCCCCTTTTTGTCGTGTAACTAGCATAGAAATTTTCTTACCACTTTCAGCAATTTTTTGCATCACCAAAATACCCGTTGATAATTCTGAAGCCATCCCTTGAACTGCCCAAAACATAGATTTAAAAGGGTTTTGATTTACCCACCTAAACTTCACTTTTACTTCCGATTGAGACCTAGAAATAGAAGTCACTCTAACTCCAGTAAAGTAAGCTGCTGGTAATTTAAATAATAAAAAAGCATTGATTTTTCGTGGTGTAAATTTCATTTTATGAACTAAGTTTTTGTTTACAAGTTACAGTTTTTTTTGAATTATTAAAATGTCAAAAAAATAATTCTCACACTTAATATACTGCGTATATTAAACAACTTTTTAATTTTGCTTAAATGTTAAATAAATGTTAAATTACAGTACTTAGTATTGCATAGTACCTTTTTTTATCCATATCTTTGCATAGTAAAATAACTGACATAACATTATGACAACAAAAAACGATAATAGTAGCGCCTTCTTAATTCACATTTCTGCATTTGCAGGATACTTCTTTCCGCTTGGTGGAGTTATTGCCCCATTAATTTTTTGGCAAGTAAAGAAAGATGATAGTGAGTTTTTAGACGAGCAAGGAAAAGAAGCAGTCAACTTTAATTTAAGTTTTCTTTTATACACTTTCATTTTAGGATTAACTTTTATTCCATTTTTCTTTGGAACACTGTTTAGAACATTTGAAAACATAGATCGTTCTCATGACGAATTCCTATTTGACTTTCCAAGCGTGTTTGGATTCTTTGGTGGCATATCTATCATAGTACTATTAGGAATTATCAGATTTGTTTTTATAATTCTAGCAGCAATTAGAGCAAATCATGGCGAACATTATAAGTATCCGTTAACAATAAAGTTTGTCAAATAATAACGCGTAAAAAATCATTCAACATGAAGATTGAAAATACAAAAGCACAAATGCGAAAAGGAGTTTTAGAATTCTGCATTCTTTCTATTCTACAAAATGAAGATGCATATACCTCTGAAATACTTGAGCACTTAAAAAGCGCAAAATTAATAGTTGTTGAAGGAACTATTTATCCTTTACTTACTAGATTAAAGAACACGGGCTTACTCAACTATCGTTGGGAAGAATCAACTTCTGGACCACCAAGAAAATATTATGGTTTAACAGAAACAGGAAAATTATTTTTAAAAGAACTAAACTCAACTTGGAGCGACTTGGTAAAAGCCGTAGACCTTGTTACAACAACTAAATCAACTACAAAATGAACAAGACAATAAATATTAATCTCGGAGGATTGTTTTTTCACATAGATGAAATTGCATATCAAAAATTGAATAGATATTTAAGTGCTATTCGAAAATCTTTAAGTGATGATTCACAGGGTAGAGATGAGATCATTAAAGATATTGAATTACGTATTAGCGAACTGCTATCAATAAAAATAGTAGATGAACGTCAAGTAATTAGCGAAGGGGATATAGACTCAATTATAGAAGTGATGGGGCAACCTGAAGACTATAATGTTGACGAAGAATTATTTACTGAATCTAAAACATATACTCATAAAACAAAATCTTCAAAGAAATTATATCGCGATGTTGATGATAAATTTCTTGGAGGTGTTGCAGCTGGAACAGCTCATTATGTTGGAATAGAACCAATTTGGTCAAGAATCTTCTGGTTGATTTTAGCCTTTGGATTTGGATTTGGGTTTTTAATCTATCCTTTATTATGGATTTTACTTCCAAAAGCTGAATCTACCGCTGAGAAATTAGAAATGGAAGGCGAGACTGTAAACATTGATAATATAGAACGAAAGATAAAAGAAGAATTTAGTTCGGTATCAGATAAAGTTAGAGAAGGTGCAACTGAAATGTCAGGAAAATTAAAAGATAATGCTAATGAACTTTCTGACAAAATAAAAAAAAAGTACGCAGGTAAATCAAAATCTGGATTACAAGAATTCTTAGATACACTTGGACAAGTTTTAATAACGTTATTAAAAATATTTGCTAAATTTATAGGTGTGCTTATAATTTTTGTATCAGCACTAGTATTATTATCTTTAATCATTGGAGTGTTTTCGGTAGGAAGCATAAGCTTTTTAGGACTTGGAGATGGGTTCAACTTCCCTCAAGAACTATTATTTAATACTTATTTACCACAATGGTTAATTGCACTATTAGTCTTTATAGTAGTTGCAATACCAATAATTGTTTTATTCATGTTAGGCCTAAAAATACTATCTAACAATGCTAAATCTTTTGGTAAAGTAACAAGTCTTACTTTACTTGCTCTTTGGATTCTTTCAATATTAGGATTGGTATTTTCAGGAATTGACTTTGCAAGTAAATATAGATATCAAGGCTTAGATACCTCAACTCATGATATTGAATTGATTGCAAATGATACACTATCTATATCTATGATTGGAAACGAAGAGTATCAAGATTTAAAGTATTTGAAACGTAGTGATGGATTTAAAACTATCAATGATAACGGTAGTGAAAAAGTATATTCAACTGATATAAATTTTGATATTCGAAAAAGCGATTCTGATTTTTCTTATATAAAAATAAGAAAAGAAGCGAGAGGGAGAAATTATGAAAACGCTAATTCAAATGCAAAAAAATTAGAGTATCAATTTAATTTATCAGATTCTAACTTGAGATTGAATGGCTATTTTTTAAATGAAATAAAGAACACATTCTTTGACCAAGAAATTGACGTCATTCTATATTTACCAAAGGGAGCAACAATTTACTTAGATAAATCTACCAAAACTTTTATTGATGATATTTCTAATGAGCAAAACATTTATGATAGAAGAATGATTAACCATTATTATATCATGGGAAATAGTGAATTGAAATGTATTGATTGTGATGAATGGAATTCAAATAGAGAAAAAGAAGATGATAATTTGAATTTAAAAATCGATAACGATGGTGTAAACCTAAAAATAAAATCTGATGATGGTGATGTAGAATTAAAGGTTAATAAAAACGGCTTGACAATAAAATAACAATTCATCAACTTAAAAATACAATTGAGTAACACTCTTTTTAATAAAATAGAGTTTAAAATTATTTTTGAACAAAATTAAAAATCGCATATTATGAAAGTAACAAAAATCGCAGTCTTATTATTGATCTTAATCTCAACTACATCTTGTATGTTTAATGGATTCGGAATTCGAGGAAATGGAAATGTAGAAACTGAAAATAGAAAAATCACTTCAAGTTTTAATGCAATTAAAGTGAGTCAAGGAATTAACTTATATTTATCTCAAGGGATTGATATTGATTTATCTGTAGAAGCAGATGAAAATATACTAGACCTTTTAGTTACGGAGGTAGAAGGGGATGTTTTAAAAATCTACTTTGATAAAAATGTTTCTAGAGCAACTAGAAATGTTTACTTAACTGCAACAAAAATCAACAGTATTAGAACAACAAGTGGAGCAAGTGTGAAAAGTGAAGGGATGATTAAAACAAAATCAATCTCTTTAGACTCATCTAGTGGAAGTGACATGAAATTAAACATAAATGCACAAGATATTGAATGTTCAACTTCTAGCGGAGCAGATATTTATCTTACAGGTACAACTGTATCGTTTGAAGGTGATGCAAGTAGCGGAAGTAATATTGATGCTGATAAACTAAAAGCCGAAACAAGTATAGTCGAAGTCTCTAGTGGAGCAAGTATTAATGTATATGCAAGTAAAGAAATTACAGCGCAAGCCAGTAGTGGTGGAGATATAGATTATTATGGCAATCCTACAATTGTAAACAAGTCTAAATCGTCTGGCGGAAGCGTTTCAAAAAATTAAAAAATTCCAAATAGTAACTAACCGTACTATTTAATTGTGTTGTGATTGTTAAGAGTATTTATATTAAAAAAAGTGATTCTCTTTTAAGATAATACTCAAACTTAACTAAACAACCATTATGCAGTAACGCCTTTGTTGTTGAGGCGTTGCTGCTATTTTAGTTATCTCTAAAAAAATTATGCTTTTGGTAAGAAAACTTCAGCCATCATACAACGTGCACTTCCACCTCCACATGCTTCAATAGTATCTAAAGAACTAGATAATATCTTACAATGGCGTTCTATAGCGTTACGTTGAGATTTTGTTAAACTATCATCTGCAGAAGTAGACATCACTATGTATCTCTCGTCACTTTCTCCTAAAACTTGTAACATATTTCCTGCAAAATTATTTACTTGCTCTTCCGTAATTGAGATTATTTCTTTCTTGTCTTCTTTTAAATGTTTAACCAGTTGTTTGAGTTCTTTTTTATCATCTATAGAATCTAAACAAACGACTGCAAAATTTTCAGCCAAACACATCATTACGTTTGTGTGATAAATTTCTTTACGTTGATTACCAAC
Organism: uncultured Lutibacter sp.; assembly: GCA_963933045.1. Taxonomy (GTDB): domain Bacteria; phylum Bacteroidota; class Bacteroidia; order Flavobacteriales; family Flavobacteriaceae; genus Urechidicola. The sequence continues at coordinate 14,022 of CAWVTS010000011.1, forward strand.
TGTTTGATAGGATCTAAATAATACAGGTGTATATTCAAAATCTTCACAAAACTCGATTGTCAAATCTTCTTCTGCCCTAGGAGATAATGAACAATAAGCTTTTTTATTTACTCTATCTAACAATAAACTTCCAGTACCTTCTAAGAAAATCCTCTCTTCTTCTGCAGATGAAAAATCGACAACATTATTAATAACAAACCCTTTATCTTCTATAATATCTAAAACATCTTCCCGCCTTTCTTGCCTTCTGTTTTCTGCAAACATTGGATATAATGCTACTGTTCCATCTTGATGAAAAGAAATCCAATTATTTGGAAATATTGAATCTGGAGTATCTGGATGTTTCTTATCATTAATTACAATAACATTCACTCCAACTGAACGTAATTTCTCAACAAATCCATCAAACTCTTGTAATGCTTTTGTCTGAACAGTTTCAGGTAACAAATTATCTAAGACTTTTTGATAGTAATTATTTACTGCAGTCTGCTCATTCATCCTAAAACTAACAGGACGAATCATTAAAATGGTATTTGTAATTTGTTTCACGATAGTAATGTTTTGAATTGCAAAAATAGATAAAATGTTAAACTAAATTGAGGCAATAACAACTTGAATTTACATCATTTATAAAATTAAAAAAAAACTTTATATTTGTAAAAAAAACTATGAGTAAAGTATTCGGGATTGGTTGGGCTAAAACTGGAACTACCACACTTGGTAGGTGTTTAGAAATTTTAGGTTACAACCATCAAACACAAAAATTATGGCTTGCATTTGATTATGGAAAAAAAGATTTTTCTAGAATTTTTGATGTTGTAGATAAATATGATTCTTTTGAGGATTGGCCTTGGCTGTTGATGTACAAAGAGTTTGATAAGCAATATCCTGGAAGTAAATTTATATTAACTACAAGAGGACACTCATCCTGGGTAGATAGTTATAAAAACATGGTGAAAACCCAAGGAAAAGCCTCAAAGCATATGAATAAAGTAAGATCTATACTTTATGATTTACCATTTCCAAACGTAACTAATGAACAGTTGATAAATAGATATAATCTACATGTTGCAAACGTTCAAGAATATTTCAAAGATAGACCTGATGATTTATTAATTATTAATTGGAAGAATGGTGATAATTGGGAGAAAATCTGCCCATTTTTAGGAAAAGAAATTCCAAATCAGGATTTTCCACATGCAAATAAAGGTGACTATAAAAAGCCTAAGCCTAATTATATATTAAAAAGAATAAAAGAACTTTTTTTCAGATAATATTTAACTTGTTTTCAATAAATCTATAAGGTCATTAATCGTATTTTGACCTTTATCTTTGTTATACCATTTCTGTAAACCTTCTTTAAACTCTGGTGTTAATTTTCCATGTTTAGAATTGTATTCATTTACCAATTTTGTTGCATCAGTTGGTCTAGGCCCATAAGAGTTTACAACTTCATCTGATTGATTATCAATCATAATAAGTTTAGGTATAGATTTGTTTCCATTAGTTAAAAATTGATTCATCAATTCTTTATTTTGATCCCTCAAAACAACTTTTAAATCTATATTGTCATTAAGTTTAGCAATTTTGTTCATCACTGGCATCACGTGGGCCGCATCTCCACACCAACTTTCTGTTAATACTAACCAAGTAGTTTCTTTTGAAAAATTTTCTATTACCTTTTTTGATTCATCAGAAATTTTTAAGGTCTTATTCCACCTTTTAATTCGTCTTTCATTAAGCTTTGTATAATTGATTAATGATTCTGTTTTCTCCACTCCTGTAGTAGAGTTCTTGGCAACAAGTTCTTTTACTAATAAAATAAATTCATTATAACTCACACTATTTCTTAGAGCATTGGTTATAAAATTATTAGCTTCTTTTTTCATATTCAATTACTTTACAAACAGTAAGACGTAAAAAAATCAATTACTTACTTTGTAGAAATACTATAAAGATTAGTGCCTTTTTAATCTCTAATTAAAGGAAGAGTTGAACAGCGTAATAAGCCTTCTTGCTTCGCTATTTCTGCATAAGGAACCTCTTCAACAATAAACCCTTGTTCACGTAACCAAGTATTTAATCGAGTGAATTTTTGCTCAGAAATAATTACTTTTTCTGAAATAGAAAACACATTAGAATTCATATTATACATTTCTTCTGAAGTAATTTCAAAAACGTTTTCCTTTCCAAATAAATCAATTAAAAATTGATATTCTTTTTCAATCAAAAAACCATTTCTATGTATTATTGCTTTATCAGTCCCAATAGGCTGAAAACAGCAATCTAAATGTAAAGCATTATTTTTTGCATCTATATTTGATTTTCTTAACTCAAAAGATTTAACCATTTTATTTGGAAATAATTCTTGAAGTGCAATCACTGCATCAGTATTTGTTCTAGCTGTGATATAATCAGAATAGTCTTCTCCAGAATAGGTTCCAACAAAAATATATTCATTCCAAGACATCACATCTCCACCCTCTACATGTGCTTCCTCTGGTAAAGTAACTAAGTTTTCAGGTGCTATTTGATCAATCACATATTGAATAGCATCAATCTCTTGTGCTCTATCTGGTAAGATATTTGCCTTAATAAATTTATCTTCAATTACAAAAGCTATATCTCTAGTGAAAATTTGATTGTAATTTTCTATTTGATTAGGTCTAAAAACTTTGACGTGATATTTTTCAAAAACTTTAGCAACTGCTTCCATTTCTAAAACCATATCTTCAATCTTCGGGTATGTACCTGCTGCTACATGTTCAGCAGATTTAGGATCATAACAATCTTCAAGTTTAGGAACTGGTCCATTATTTTTTACAGAACCTAAAACGACTGCTCTAAGTCTAGAAGTTTCATTCTGAATATTTAAATTTAGCATCTTTATCTTTTTTCTACAGATACAAATGGGCGAATATTCTCACCAACATAAATCTGTCTTGGTCTACCAATTGGCTCCTTACGTAAACGCATTTCTTTCCATTGTGCAATCCAACCTGGAAGTCTACCTAATGCAAACATCACTGTAAACATTTCTGTTGGAATACCCATAGAACGGTAAATAATACCTGAATAGAAATCTACATTTGGATATAATTTTCTTTTTACAAAATAATCATCCTTTAATGCTTCTTGCTCTAATGCTTTAGCAATATTTAATATTGGATCTTCAACACCAAGATCATTTAAAACCTCATCTGCTGCTACTTTGATAATTTTAGCTCTTGGATCAAAATTCTTATAAACTCTATGACCAAATCCCATTAAACGAAATGGATCAGACTTATCTTTTGCTTTTGCCATATATTTTGCAGTATCTCCTCCATCAACTCTAATTCCTTCTAGCATTTCTAAAACTGCTTGGTTAGCACCACCATGTAATGGACCCCATAGAGCCGATATCCCAGCCGATAGTGAAGCAAATAAACCTGCATGTGATGAGCCAACGATTCTTACTGTAGATGTTGAGCAATTTTGCTCATGATCTGCGTGTAAAATTAGTAACTTATCTAAAGCGTTTACTAAAACTGGATTTTGCACATATTTTTCTCCTGGTTTTTTAAACATCATTTTCAAAATGTTTTCAATATAACCTAAAGAACTATCAGAATATCTAAATGGTAATCCTTGATTTTTTCTCATTGTCCATGCAACTAAAACAGGGAATTTTCCCATGATTTTTACAACTGCATTATACATCGCCTCTTCAGAATCTACATCAACAGAATTTGGATTAAATGCAGTCAACGCACTAGTTAATGAGGATAAAACTCCCATTGGATGAGCTGCTTTTGGAAAAGCATCGACTATCTTTTTAATCTCTTCATCTACCATAGATTGCTCTTTGATATCATTCTGAAATTTCTCTAAAGTAGCAGCATCTGGCAATTCACCAAAAATTAATAAAAAAGCAACTTCTAGGAAATCTGCTTTATCAGCGAGTTCTTCAATACTATAACCTCTATATCGTAATATCCCTTTTTCACCATCTAAAAACGTAATTCCACTCTCACAAGAACCCGTATTTTTATAACCTGGATCAATTGTAGTTACTCCTCCTGTAATTCCTCTAAGTTTTGAAATATCAATAGCTTTTTCTTTCTCTGTTCCTTCTATTACAGGGAACTCATATACACTTCCGTTGATATCTATTTTTGCTATTTCTGACATGAATTTATTTTTTATATTTTCTAAAATTGAGTCTACGAAGTTACGAAAATTTGACCAAGAATAAAAGCAAACTCTTTTATTAAAATCAACTGTTTATTTAAGTAATATATTACTTTAAATGACTTCCTTTATTCATTTAATTAACTAAAAAAACCTACTCTATGAGTAGGCTTTTTAGTTAATTATGTATTTAAATCTATTTGATTTTAAATGCTTTTTCTTGTGGATAATAAGCAGTATCTGCTAATTCCTCCTCAATTCTTAACAATTGATTGTATTTAGCCATTCTATCTGATCTAGAAGCTGAACCTGTTTTAATTTGACCCGTATTTAATGCTACGGCTAAATCTGCAATAGTAGTATCTTCTGTCTCACCAGACCTATGGGACATTACAGAGGTATATCCTGCATTATGTGCCATATTAACTGCTGCAATCGTCTCAGTTAAAGTTCCTATTTGATTTACTTTTATCAAAATAGAATTTGCAATATTATTATTTATTCCTTTAGAAAGTCTTTCAACATTTGTAACAAACAAATCGTCTCCTACAAGTTGTACTTTATCTCCAATTTTATCTGTTAAATATTTCCATCCGGCCCAATCGTTCTCATCCATCCCATCTTCAATAGAAATAATTGGATATTTTTCTGACAATTCTGCTAAATAATCTGCTTGTTCTTCAGACGTTCTTATTTTTCCTGAGTCGCCTTCAAACTTCTTGTAATTATACTTCCCGTCTACATAAAACTCTGCAGCTGCGCAATCTAAGGCGAGCATAACTTCTGTACCCACTTTATATCCAGCTTTATTTATCGCTTCTACAACAGTATCAAGTGCATCTTCTGTTCCGTCAAAAGTTGGTGCAAAACCTCCTTCATCTCCAACTGCAGTATTTAAATTTCTATCATGAAGTATATTTTTTAAATTATGAAAAATCTCACTTCCTATTTGTAATGCATGTGTAAAACTTTTTGCTCCAACTGGCATTACCATAAACTCTTGAAATGCTATTGGTGCATCAGAATGAGAACCTCCATTAACAATATTCATCATAGGAACTGGCAATGTATTTGCGCTTACACCTCCAACATATCTATACAACGGTATTCCTAATTCATTAGCGGCAGCTTTAGCAACGGCTAATGATACACCTAAAATTGCATTTGCTCCAAGATTTGCTTTATTTGGGGTTCCATCAAGGTCAATCATTAATTGATCAATCGTATTTTGTTCAAATACTGAAACTCCTAATAATTCTGCAGAAATGATTTCATTTACATTTTTAACAGCGTTTAAAACACCTTTTCCCATGTAATTTCTTCCACCATCACGTAACTCAACGGCTTCATGCTCTCCTGTTGAGGCTCCTGAAGGTACTGCTGCTCTACCTAATATTCCATTTTCAGTAACAACATCAACTTCTACTGTTGGGTTTCCTCTTGAATCAAAAATTTGTCTAGCGTGTATGTTAATTATGATACTCATTTTGTTTGGTTTTATATAATATATTTTGAGTAGGCAAAATACAAATTGAGAATCATATTATTAAATAATATTCATCCCAATTACGAAATCGTTATTGTAAGAAATTTAATTGCCAGTTATTCTTTCTATAAATTCATCAAACAAATATGAAGAATCATGTGGGCCTGGACTTGCTTCTGGATGATATTGAACCGAAAAACAATTTTTAGATTTCATTCTCATCCCTGCAACTGTATTGTCGTTAAGATGCTCATGAGTTAATTCAAAATCTTGATTCTTTTCTAGCGAATCAGCATCTACAACAAAACCATGATTTTGTGATGTAACCTCTCCTTTACCTGTAATTAAATTCTTCACTGGATGATTTATGCCTCTGTGACCATTATGCATTTTATAAGTAGACATTCCATTAGCTAGAGCTATAACTTGATGTCCTAGGCAAATTCCAAAAAGGGGTAAATTCCTTTCAATTATTTCTTTTGCAAGATTTTGCGCATCAATTAATGGTGTTGGGTCTCCAGGACCATTTGATAAAAAATAACCATCTGGATTAAAACTTTCCAAGTCTTTAAAACTTGAGTTATATGGAAATACTTTTACTTGACAACCTCTATTAACTAAATTTCTAAGAATATTCTTTTTAATTCCAATATCTAAGGCTGAAATTTTATACTTAGCAGAATCACTTCCAACTACATAAGGTTTTTGTGTAGAAACTTTAGAGGCCAATTCTAAACCTTCCATATTTGGCTGATTGTCTAATTGAACTTTTAGATTTTTTAAATCTGTAACCTCAGTAGAAATTACACAATTCATTGCACCTTTATCTCTAATATATCTAACAACTGCTCTAGTGTCTACATCTGAAATAGCAATCAAATTATTTTTTTCAAAAAAACTCTCTAAAGAACCTGTAGCTCTATCTCTTGAATAATTATAACTGAAATTTCTACAAACCAATCCTGATATTTTTATTGAATCAGATTCAGCTTCATCATCGTTAACACCATAATTTCCAATATGGGCATTAGTTGTTAACATCATTTGACCATAGTAAGATGGATCAGTAAAAATTTCTTGATATCCGGTCATTCCAGTATTAAAACAGATTTCACCAAATGCAGAACCTTCAATACCAATAGATTTACCTTCGAAAATTGTTCCATCTTCTAAAAGTAAAATTGCTTTATTACGCTGTGTGTACTTCATTATGATATATAAAAATTAAGGTGAATAAATCAAGTAATTAGCTTGTCTCATCAAGCATAAAATTAAGTATTTTAACAAGATCTTCTTCTTTTTTGTAAGATAATTTTTCTTCTTTAACAAACTTTGAAAGTTTGTCTTCATTTCCTTCAAAAAAATTAATAACACTTTTCTTATTTAATTCAATATCCTTATACCCCTCTTCTAGTTTAACTAAATATTTGAATTTTAATAACTTTCTTGACCTTACAATTGTCCCACCCAATCTATTGGAAGAATTCTGTTGTTGTAATGCATCAAATTTCTTCAAAAACATTTTATCTTTCTTGTCTAATAAAACTTCGTAAAAGGTTCTACCTAATCTTTTAAAATTTTGATTATTAATAGATATTGAATCTATAGAAGCAGTTTGAAAGACAAAATATTTTCCATTTCTCATTTGACTATCTATCTCATTTGTTGATACATTAAAATTGATATTTGAAATCCTATACACATTTCCATCTATATGTATTACTCCATTATTTTTCCAATCTTTAAACATATGTAAGTCTTTTGATTTATTAATCAACTTACCGTCAAATTCAACTCCTTCGTGTGTTAGCAATTTACTCTCAACTTTTTTTATTGTAACATTCTGTGCAATCATAACATTACCAATCAAGCAAAAAAGTAATGATATTTTATTAATTTTATTCATAGTGTATTTTAATTGTTATAAGATTCGTTAATAAACATCTATAAAACAGTGAATGATGACAAAACCCTAATTTATTTACAACAAAAAGGATAAACTAAAATTAGTTTATCCTTTTTGTTTTGTAAATCAATAACTTGACTTCATTTTTATTCAGTAGCTTCTGATTCTGAAGTTGATGCTGTTTCAGCAACAGTTTCAACTTTTTTACTTTTACCTCTACGAGTAGATTTCTTCTTTTTATTTCCTTTTGGATTGTATAGCTCGTTGTAATCAACTAATTCTAGCATTGCCATAGATGCATTATCACCTTGACGATGACCCATCTTGATAATTCTTACGTATCCCCCTGGACGATCTGCAACTTTAACAGATACCTCTTTAAAAAGTTCTGTAACTGCATATTTATTTCTCAAATAACTAAATACAATTCTACGATTATGTGTAGTATCATCTTTAGATTTTGTGATTAATGGTTCAACATATTGACGTAAGGCTTTTGCCTTAGCAACTGTTGTGTTAATACGTTTATGCTCAATTAATGAACAAGCCATATTAGATAACATCGCCTTTCTATGCGCTGTTTTCCTTCCTAAATGATTAAATTTCTTCCCGTGTCTCATGACGTTTATTTTTAACTTTCATCTTGCTCAACTCTTTATGAGGAGCAAAATATGAAAGATTTATTCTTTATCTAATTTGTACTTACTTAAATCCATTCCGAAATTTAAACCTTTATTATGAACTAATTCATCTAATTCAGTTAAAGACTTTTTACCGAAGTTACGGAACTTCATTAAATCGTTTTTGTTAAATGACACTAAGTCACCTAAGGTATCAACTTCTGCAGCTTTTAAACAGTTTAATGCTCTTACTGATAAATCCATATCGACTAACTTAGTTTTAAGTAATTGTCTCATATGTAATGATTCCTCATCATAAGTTTCTGTTTGTGCTATCTCATCAGCCTCTAAAGTAATTCTCTCATCAGAAAACAACATGAAGTGGTGTATTAATATTTTAGCCGCTTCTGTTAAAGCATCTTGAGGTGTAATTGAACCGTCTGTAATGATATCAAATACTAATTTTTCGTAATCTGTTTTTTGCTCTACACGGAAATTTTCTACAGCATATTTTACATTCTTTATTGGAGTGTAAATTGAATCAGTGAAAATAGTTCCTAATGCTACTCCTGCTCTTTTATTTTCTTCTGCAGGAACAAAACCTCTACCTTTTTCAACTGAAATCTCCATTTGTAAATTAACAGATTTTTCCATATTACAGATAACTAAATCTGGATTTAATACTTGAAAACCTGAAATATACTTTTGTAAATCTCCTGCTGTTAATTGATTTTGGTTTGATAACGAAACTTTAATAGTCTCTTTATCTGAATCTTCAATTTGTTTCTTAAAACGAACTTGCTTTAAGTTCAAAATGATTTCAGTTACGTCTTCTACAATCCCTTTGATTGTTGAAAATTCATGTTCAACTCCTTCAATACGGATTGAAGTGATTGCGTAACCTTCTAAAGATGATAACAATACTCTTCTCAAAGCATTACCTACCGTTAGACCAAATCCTGGCTCTAAAGGTCTGAATTCAAATCTACCTTCAAATTCAGTAGAATCAATCATTATTACTTTATCAGGCTTTTGAAAATTTAAAATTGCCATTTGTTTCTTCTTTTAATTGATATTTGGTTGCGCGATCTATAAGTCTGAAGAAATGCCTATTGATCCTTTGGCCTAATACCAATATGATTAATTTATTATTTAGAGTACAACTCTACAATTAATTGTTCTTTAATATTTTCTGGAATTTGTAATCTCTCTGGTGCACTAACAAATGTTCCTTGTAAAGTATCATTATTCCAAGTTAACCATTCAAATGAATTGCTAGAATTAGCTAAAGAGTTTTCAATAGCTTCAAGTGATTTAGATTTTTCTCTAACCGCTATAACATCTCCTGCTTTTAAAGAATAAGATGCAACATTGACAATCCCACCATTTACAGTAATATGCCTGTGCGAGACTAACTGTCTTGCACCGTTACGTGTTGGAGCAATTCCCATACGATAAACAACGTTATCTAAACGAGATTCACATAATTGTAGTAACACCTCACCTGTAATTCCTCTACTTGCTGATGCTTGTTTAAACAATCCACTAAATTGACGTTCTAAAATACCATATGTATATTTAGCTTTTTGTTTTTCTTGTAATTGAACTGCGTATTCAGATTTTTTTCCTCTACGTCTGTTATTACCATGTTGTCCTGGAGGAAAGTTTCTTTTTTCAAAAGACTTATCCGGTCCATAAATTGCTTCTCCGAATTTACGGGCAATTTTAGTTGTTGGTCCTGTATATCTTGCCATTTCTTTGTTTTTTTAAATAGGGATTATGAATTAAGGCTTAATCTCCTTCGATAATCGAATTCCTATTTTATGAAAATTATTAATTATACTCTTCTTCTTTTTGGAGGTCTACATCCATTATGTGGCATTGGTGTAACATCAATAATTTCTGTTACTTCAATTCCATTATTATGTAATGTTCTCATTGCATTTTCTCTACCATTACCTGGTCCTTTTACATACGCTTTTACTTTTCTTAAGCCTGCTTCATGTGCTACTTTTGCACAATCTTCAGCGGCTGTTTGAGCAGCATAAGGAGTATTCTTTTTAGATCCTCTAAAGCCCATTTTACCAGCTGATGACCAAGAAATTACATCACCTCTTTTATTAGTTAAAGAAATAATAATATTATTAAATGATGCTGTTATGTGTGCTTCACCAACTGCCTCAACAATAACTTTACGTTTTTTAGTTGTTTTTGCCATAATACTAATTATTATTTAGTTGCTTTCTTTTTGTTAGCTACTGTCTTTCTTTTACCTTTTCTAGTTCTAGAGTTGTTTTTAGTTCTCTGACCTCTTAATGGTAATCCAGTTCTGTGACGAATACCTCTGTAACATCCTATATCCATAAGACGTTTAATATTCAATTGAGTTTCAGAACGTAATTCACCTTCAATAGTAAATGTACCCACTTGCTCTCTAATTGATCCGATTTCTTCATCGTTCCAATCTTGAACTTTTTTACTTTCGTCAACTTTTGCAGCTGCTAAAATTTCTTTGGACCTGCTTCTACCTACACCAAAAATGTAAGTTAATGCGATAACTCCTCTTTTGTTTTTCGGAATGTCAATACCTGCTATTCTTGCCATAATTATCCTTGTCTTTGTTTAAATCTAGGATTCTTTTTGTTGATTACATATAATCTGCCTTTTCTACGCACTATTTTGCACTCGGCACTTCTCTTTTTTATTGATGCTCTAACTTTCATCGTATCTATTTTAATATCTGTAAGTAATTCTTGCCTTTGTTAAATCGTATGGACTCATTTCTAACTTCACTTTATCTCCTGGTAATAATTTTATATAATGCATACGCATTTTCCCTGAGATGTGTGCTGTAACAATATGTCCATTTTCAAGTTCTACACGAAACATTGCATTAGACAATGCTTCGGTGATGCTTCCATCTTGTTCTATTGCTGATTGTTTTGCCATTACGCTACTGATTTTCTTTTATTTCCAGTTTTCATTAAACCATCATAATGACGATTTAGTAAATGAGCGTTGATTTGTTGAATTGTATCAATTGCAACACCAACCATAATTAATAATGATGTACCTCCATAAAACATAGACCAAGATTGTTGTACACCGAACTTAACTACAAAAGCAGGTAATACTGCTAATAATGCTAAGAATAATGACCCTGGAAAAGTTATTAAAGAAAGAATTCTATCTAACATATCTCCTGTTTCTTTTCCTGGTCTGACACCTGGAATAAAACCGTTACTTCTTTTCAAAGAATCTGCCATTTCATTAGTATTTACAGTAATTGCTGTATAGAAATAACTGAAAATAATAATTAAAGTTGCAAATAAAACGTTATACCCTACTCCAAATGGATCAGCAAACATAGCCGCTATATTTTTAATCCCATCTGAAGAGAAATTTGCTCCTTGTATTGCTGAAGGGACAAACATAATTGCCTGAGCAAAAATAATTGGCATAACTCCTGCTGAATTTAATTTCAATGGTAAATATTGTCTTGCTCCTGCTACATCACGTACGGTACCTGCAACAGTTTTTCTTGCATATTGAACAGCAACTTTACGTATTGCGGTAACTAAATACACACATGCTAATATTACAAGTAACCAAACAATTATTTCTATCAAGATAATCATAAATCCTCCTGAACTACCTGTAGTAACTTTAGAAACAAACTCTTGAGCAAATGCACTTGGGAAACCAGCAATAATTCCAATCATAATTAATAATGAAATACCATTACCAATACCCTTATCTGTTATTTTCTCACCAAGCCACATTGCAAATATTGAACCTGTAGTTAATAAGATCATTGATGTAATCCAGAACATTCCTCCAGTACCAATTAAAAATGCTTCTGCTGGAATACCTAAAGATGGTAAACTAGCAAGATATGCTGGACCTTGAACTAAAGTAATCGCAATTGTCAACCAACGTGTAATTTGAGTTGTTTTCTTTTGACCACTTTCTCCATCTTTCTTTAATTTCTGTAAATAAGGAATTGCAATTCCCATTAACTGAACTACAATAGATGCAGAGATATAAGGCATTACTCCTAAGGCCATTACTGATGCTCTTGAAAAACCACCTCCAGTAAACATATTGATCATTCCTAATATACCTTTTGCTCCTCCAGATGCATTCATAGCATCGTTAATTACTTCTCCATCTAAACCTGGTAAAGTAACTTGTGCAGCAAAACGGTATATAACCATAAAACTAAGAGTGATAAGGATTTTATTCCTCAACTCTTCTATTGACCAAATATTCTTAACTGTTTGTATAAATTTATTCATTTAAAAAAATATTATAAAGTTATTGCTTCACCACCAGCAGCTTCGATTGCAGCTTTTGCAGTTGCAGTAAATTTATGAACTGTAATATTTAATTTAGTTTTTAACTCTCCTCTACCTAATATTTTTACTAAGTCGTTTTGACGAGCTAAACGGTTCTCAACTAAAACTGTCATATCAACAGTCCCATTAATTCTACCGCTTTCAACATACTCCTGTATCTTGTCTAAATTCACACCTACATATTCCTTACGGTTTATGTTTGTAAATCCAAACTTAGGGACACGCCTTTGCAAAGGCATTTGACCTCCTTCAAATCCTATCTTTCTAGAATATCCTGAACGAGACTTTTGACCATTGTGACCTCTTGTTGCAGTTCCTCCTTTACCAGAACCTTGTCCTCTACCGATTCTTTTTGCTGCTCCTTTTACAGAACCTGCTGCCGGTTTTAAGTTATTTAATGCCATAACTAATTATATTGTTATTTAATTTCTTCTACAGAAACTAAGTGTTTAACTGTGTTTACCATTCCAAGGATTGTAGGTGTAGCGTCATGTTCTACTACCTGATCAATCTTACGTAAGCCTAATGCTTCTAACGTTCTCTTTTGATTCTGAGGGCGTCTTATCTTACTCTTAACTTGTGTTACTTTAATTTTTGCCATCGTAAATATTGATTTTATCCTTTAAATACTTTATCTAAAGAAATTCCTCTTTGTTTTGCGATCGTACTTGCGCTTCTTAATCTAAGTAAAGCATCAAAAGTTGCTTTAACTACATTATGAGGGTTAGAAGATCCTTGTGATTTTGATAATACATCATGAACTCCAACTGAATCTAATACCGCACGTACTGCACCACCTGCAATAACTCCTGTACCATTAGACGCAGGTTTTAAGAATACTTTTGCTCCACCAAACTTACCTTTTTGTTCATGTGGTAAAGTTTGTTTGATAATAGGAATTCTAACTAAGTTTTTCTTCGCATCTTCAATAGCTTTTGCAATTGCTGATGCTACATCTTTAGATTTCCCTAAACCGTGACCAACTACTCCATTACCATCTCCAACAACAACAATTGCTGAAAATCCAAATGCTCTACCTCCTTTTGTTACTTTTGTAACACGTTGAACACCTACTAAGTGATCTTGTAGTTCTAAACCACTTGGCTTAACTCTCTCTATATTTTTGTATGATTGATACATAATACTTAATTAAAATTTTAATCCTGCTTCCCTTGCAGCTTCTGCTAGAGTCTTAACTCTACCGTGATACAAATAACCGTTTCTATCAAATGCGCAAGTATCAATACCTGCTTTTGATGCTGCTTCAGCGATAGCTTTTCCTACTGCTGTTGCAACTTCTACTTTTGATCCTGAAGTAATTGCTTTATCTCTTGATGAAACAGATGCTAAAGTAGCTCCTGATTCGTCATTTATTAATTGAGCATAAATTTCTTTATTACTTCTAAATACTGATAATCTCGGTTGACCTGCAGTACCTGAAACAATCTTTCTGATTCTTTGCTTAATTCTTTGTCTTCTTTGTAGCTTTGATAATGCCATAATTTCTTATAAATTATGCAGTTTTACCTGCTTTTCTTCTTAATACTTCACCTACAAACTTAACTCCTTTACCTTTATATGGTTCTGGCGCGCGGAAAGAACGAATCTTTGCTGCAACCTGACCTACAAGTTGTTTATCATGAGAAGTTAATTTGATTATTGGAT
>CAWVTS010000012.1:0-27194 GCA_963933045.1 uncultured Lutibacter sp.
GGAGTAGGTAAAACAGTATTGATTCAAGAATTAATTAACAATATAGCAAAAGGTCACGGTGGACTATCTGTATTTGCAGGTGTAGGAGAAAGAACTCGTGAAGGAAATGACCTTTTAAGAGAGATGTTAGAATCAGGAATTATCAAATACGGAGAAGCATTTGATGAATCTATGGAAGAAGGAGGATGGGACTTATCAAAAGTTGATATGAAAGGAATGAGAGATTCTAAAGCAACATTTGTTTTCGGACAAATGAATGAGCCACCTGGAGCACGTGCACGTGTTGCATTATCTGGGTTGTCAATTGCTGAGTATTTCCGTGATGGAGCAGGAGAAGGACAAGGAAAAGATGTGCTTTTCTTCGTAGATAACATTTTCCGTTTCACACAAGCAGGATCTGAGGTATCTGCACTTTTAGGACGTATGCCTTCTGCGGTAGGTTACCAACCAACATTAGCAACAGAAATGGGTGCAATGCAAGAACGTATTACATCAACTAAAAACGGTTCTATTACATCTGTACAAGCGGTTTATGTACCTGCGGATGATTTAACGGATCCAGCACCAGCAACAACGTTTGCGCATTTAGATGCAACAACAGTATTATCTCGTAAAATTGCAGAATTAGGAATTTATCCTGCGGTAGACCCATTAGATTCTACTTCAAGAATTTTGACTGCTGATATTTTAGGTGATGAGCATTATAACACAGCACAAGCAGTAAAAGAATTATTACAGCGCTATAAAGAATTACAAGATATTATTGCAATTCTTGGTATGGAGGAATTATCTGAAGAAGATAAATTATATGTTCACCGTGCAAGACGTGTACAACGTTTCTTATCTCAACCATTCCACGTTGCAGAGCAATTTACAGGGATCCCAGGAGTATTAGTAGACATTAAGGATACTATCAAAGGATTCAATATGATTATGGATGGTGAGTTAGATAAATATCCTGAAGCGGCATTTAACCTTAGAGGATCAATTCAAGATGCAATTGATGCTGGAGAAAAAATGTTAGCAGAAGCTTAAAAATAAATTTATGTTATTAGAAATTGTAACACCAGAAGCAATACTTTTAAATTCAGAAGTAGTATCAGTAGCAGTTCCAGGAATAAATGGACAGTTTCAGATGCTTAATAATCACGCACCAATTGTATCATTATTGGTTAGTGGGTCTGTAAAATTTAAAGGAGGCTCAATAAAAATAGAAGAAGGTTTTCAAGATAAATTCACTAAAGTTGATGGAGAGTATGTATTCCCTATCAATGGAGGAACTATTGAGATGAAAGAGAATAAAGTAATTATTTTAGCAGATTAATTTAATTATTGTTTCCAAAATAAAAACTCCAAGTAATTTTTTACTTGGAGTTTTTTTATACTTAAAGGTTTATTAGTTAATGTATAAAGACCCTATTGAATACGTTTTTGCTTGTTCACTAATTATAACTCTATCGCCTTTGTCCTTACAACTTAATTTACCGATTCTTTCGGAAATTTGTATAGCAGAAAGTTCTTTCTTGTTAAGCCTGTTTGCCCAAAATGGAATTAGAGAGCAATCTGCTGAACCAGTTACTGGGTCTTCTAAAATAGAGGCTTGTGGTGTGAAAAAGCGTGAAACAAAATCACACTCATTACCTTTAGATGTGACAATGAATCCGCCAGGATCAAGATTTATTTGATCAAATATCTGTTTGTCAATTTTGATGTTTTTTATATCTTATTAAGAATCATAAATAAAGACATAACCTCTTGATTTAAAAAGTTCCTTTTGTTCTATATTTAGTGACTTTTCTATTACTTCTGGTAGTTTTAGAAATTGTAGGTATTCTAGATGGGAAATCTAAAAAACAGAAATCATTTTTCATCAAAACGCTTAAGTCACAGCTCAATGTTTTAGACACTATTTTAAAGGAAATAAGATAAAAACGACACATCATAACAATCAAACATGTTTAGACCTTAGTAAATAAGCCGTCAGAACATTCTCAATTAAAAACCTCATTATAAAACAAATCTAAACCTCGTCTATTTAGGTGTCTTGGATCATAAAAATTTTCTTTTTTGTATATAGAATCTAAAAACATCTTATCATAGGTATGCACACCCTTAATCCCTTGATTATACAATTGATTTGTGGAGTTTTTATAATAACTATAAGTCAGTGGAATCACATACTTTATATCAACTCCTTTTTTTGCAGCAATATCATTTAAATACTGAATAAAATAATACTCTATAGGGCGCTCTTGTGATGTGTTTTCAATTCCAAAATCAGTTCTTTTAATACTTTTAAAATTTTCATCACTAATGACTAAATCAGAATTTTTTTCACTCGCAAGAAAACCATTCCCAATTGACCCCCTAAACTGTTTAATCATCGTTTTTTTTTCCGTGCTCTTTAAAAATCTTAAAAAATCAAATGTTCTTATATAATCAGAAAAATGATTAGAATATCTAAAATATCCTTGTTTAGTAATATTTTCAGTATTTTTCATGTAATTATAGATAAAACTTACATAGTCTAAATAACTAAAGTTTGTTGCATCAAAAGCATCAAATAATTCAAAATGATAATAAGCTACAGAATAAAAATGAATGCCTCCATACGGAGTTATCTCAAACAAAATATTTTTAGGACTCGAGTTTTCCAACACATAGAGTGTGATAAAAAAATTAGTCATAAAAGAAGCTCCGTTAATACCTGTATTTACAACATTATTTTTCCTTTCATTAAATATAGATGCTTCTAGATCTCTAATTCTGCTTGAACCAATGATATAAGTAGCGTCTTTATTCTCTTTTAGTGGGTCTAAAAATTCCGAGTGTAAATCTTTAAATGTGAGATAACTCATCGGACTATAATAAATTCCTAAACTAAAAAGGAAACTAAAAAGTATAAGCAAAAAAAGCGGTAAATTAAATTTAAAATTTATCATAATACGTAATAGCAGTATTTGTCATGTTGAACCTGAAAAAGAATATTAACAGTTGTGAAATTAAAAACAATGTGAAAATATATTTAAACCAGCTAGTTTTTTTTGAGAAAAAAGAAACAAACCCTTTGTTAGAAAAAGACTTTTCAACGATGTCAACTAAAAGGATATTCACGCCAAAGAAAAGATAAAAGTTAAAATGAAAACTTGGAACAGATATTTGATTAGGGTCTAAGATTGACAGAACCAAGTCAAAGTCATTAAGCAGTATTAGAAATAAAAAACTATTTAAAACCAATTGGTTTATAACAAATAGAAGGTTATACTTTTTCTTAACAGGATATCTGATTTTTATTTTCAATTCTATAAAAATTAAAATTCCGTTCAGTAAACCCCATAAAATAAAATTATTTGAAAATCCGTGCCACAAACCAATTAAAAAACAAGTAGGAATCACCATTAACTTAATAGTGTTTTGTCGCTTGCTTTCGAAAAAGTATAGTAGAAAATAATTCTTAAACCAATTATTCAGAGTCAGGTTCCATCCTGACCAAAATTTAATTCTTGTATTTGAAAAATAAACTCTCCCATGAAAATTCAATGGTAAATGAATGCCAACACACCTTGACAACCCTATAACCATATCTATTGAAGAAGAAAACTTTAAATAGACATCAATAAAAAATAAAAAACCAAGAAGCAATACGTATAATCCAGAAACTCCTGATTCATATAATGAATAAAAAATAGAACTAAAAAAATAGGAAACAACATAGTATTTATAAAGGCCCCACAAAAACAGAACACCTCCATTATTTATATCTTCTAAATAAAAACTACTATTCTTTGATTTTAAATTGAATTCTTTAATTTTCAAAATTGGACCTTGAATCAAGGCTGGCAAAAATAGTAATCGAGCTAAAACCTGCACCGAACTAATTTTCTTATATTTCATTTTTGAGGAATCTACCAAAAGACCAATAATATTAAACAAAAAATAGGAGAGAGATAAGTTGTGAAAATTAGAATGAACTAAAATTGATTTATAAAAAATAAAAAAAAGTAGCAATACAACAATATAAATTGATTTTAATTTTTTAGAATTTAAAAGTAACACACACAAGATACTCGATGTGAAAATAAAAATAAAAGAATGTAAATAAAAGCAAGCACCAATAACTATAGAAGTTAATATGACCGCCATCCAATCATTCGTAATCTTCCTAAAGATTATTAGAACTAAAAAATATATAAATAAAATCACCCAAAAAGAAAGTTCTATACCCATTTAAGACAAAATTAAAAAAGTATTTTTTTTATATGTTAAATCTTTGTTATCAAATAAGTTAATTACCGATGAGATATTTTCTATCAGTGACGAAATAACATCTAAAGAGATTTGAGCACCAGTGCAATAATACTGTCCTTTTGAAAACGATAGGTGTGTGTTTTTTCTTTTTTCAAAAGAAATTTTTGTTGGGTTCTCAAAAGCTAATGGATCTCTATTTGAAGAGGTAAGACAAAGAAGTAATCTATCATTTTTTTTAATTTGAAAATTATTTATTACAAAGTCTTCAATCGCCAAGCGTTCCACAAATTTAACTGGAGACGTCAGCCTAATAAACTCGTTTGAGATATTAAACAATTCTTCTTTTTCTTTAATTTTTTTAACTTTATCTAAAAAAATATTGTTGTCTAACAAGTATTTAATCACAAATGAAACTGTAGTTTTTGTCGTGTTGTACGACGCAAAAGAAAGGAATGTGAACAAAGAATCAACATCAATTTCTTTAGCCAAGGAAACTTCTTTTTTAAAAGATTGGTAAATTTTTGATTTTTGGAATTCCGGGGTCAATTTAAGAGTCTGGTCAGCTGATAATTCATCTTTACTATTAAAATAATTCCTCGAAATAAGATTGGAGATATGTTCACCAACAACTCCATCATAAAAGTCAATAAAATTACTTGGTAGCTTTAAATCAATAATTTTAGTAGACACATAAAATGAAAAAACCTTTGTGAAAGCTGATACTTCTATTTTTTCTGGATGTGTTGAGAAATGATTTAATGCTTTTTTAAAAGAGCTGTTTGCCAAATCTTGGTAATTAACACTACCGTAGAAATTTTGTATTTGCTTCTTTTTCACCTTTAAATGAGCCGATTTAGATTCAATTCCCATAGGGAAAGATTCCATTAATTTTTTTGCATGAGGGCATTTTGGCAAAACATGATTGTTTCCAAAAACATGAGGACTTAAGAGTATTTTATTTACATCTTCGTATAAAAAAAAAACTTTATAATCTAAAAAAATTGCTCTTGGAGATGTTTCTCTCAAAGAATTTAAATAGTTATAAGGATTTTGAAAATGATTTTCATCTATTAGATTTATCCGCTTCAATTTTTTCAATGATTTTAAATAAAGAATTAATTGTACTGATTTTGGCATAGTCTTCCGCTTCAATTTCTACATCAAATTCCTGTTGAAAATCAAATATCAATTGATTCAAATCAAGAGAGTCTAGTCCTAAATCAATAAATGGGACATCGTAATCTTCAGCTTTAGGTGCGTATGTTATTTCTTCTTCTATTCTCTCTAAGATATATTTTTTCATGCCGGTAAATATATAAAAAAATAGATTAGATTCAAATTAAAAGTAATTATACCTTTTTAAAAAATTATTTGAATAATTATTCATGAATCACTATAATTGAGAGAATGGATTTACCTACCTTATCAAAAATGGAAACCAACGTATGATTACTGACATAAAAGTAAATAAACCAGAGCCTATTGCGTTTAGTGAAAAACAAAAAACGCTTACACAAGGAACTGATGTTGCACTTGTAATTGAAGGCTTAATAAAAGGGAAATCGATCCTAATTACCGATTTTTATAGTGATGGATTATCTCTTCTTCAAGAGTTACACAAATATCTAAAACTAAAACTACCCAATAAATCTTTTAAGGAGCAGCATAAATACCGCTCAGAATATCGTAAACTTTCAAATCTAATTTTATTAGAAATTGTCGATCAAAAATTATGTGTAAAAAAAGCGCCTAGTATTGGGTGGTTAGAGAAACTGTATCCAGAAAACAATCATTTCTTTTTAACACTTCCACAGATACAAGGAATGAATAGTTCTTGGCAATGGTACAAAAATGGAATTTCTATACCTGTGTTACGTAACAAGTTGCATCCTTATTATGGAACATACTTTCCTACACGCTTTGAGCATTTAGTACTTTTTGACAACTGGCTGAAACGCTTTGAAGGATCAAAAAAGACAGCCATAGATGTTGGGGTTGGTTGTGGCGTTATATCTTTGCAAATGGTACAGCATGGATTCCAAAAAGTCTATGCAACTGATATAAATCCTAATGCAATTGTTGGATTAGAAGAGTTTATGGGAACAACAAAACTATCTCGAAAGATTGAATTGGATTTTGGACATCTCTTTGGGAAGTGGGAAAAACAGACTGAATTAATTGTGTTTAATCCACCTTGGCTACCAGAAACTCATGATTCGAGGAGTATTGATAATGCTATTTATTATAATAAAACCTTATTCCCAGATTTTTTTGATGCTGCAAAAAAAAGACTATTGCCTGAAGGGAAGTTGGTACTCATCTTCTCGAACTTAGCGCAAATAACGAATGTGACAACTCAACACCCTATAGAAAAAGAATTAGCAGAAGGAAATAGATTTCAACTGGAAAGATGTTATAAGAAATCTGTAAAAGCGGCTTCTAATAAAACAAAAAGAGATCAGCATTGGCGTTCTTTAGAGGAAGTAGAACTTTGGGTGCTAATAAATATTTAGTCTAGATTTTACCGAAATAGTTATTAAATACTGGTTAATGTTTAAATAAATTCAGTTTTAATAATCTATACACTTTTAATCACATTGGTTACTACTCCCCAAATCAAAAAGTCGTTTTCTTCGGTAATTTCTATAATCGGATACTCAGGATTTTCAGGTTTCAACCATACTTTGGCCCCATCTACTCGTAGTCTTTTCACAGTAAATTCACCATCTATAAAACAGACAGCAATTTTATTATTTATAGGTTCTAAGCTTCTATCAATGACTAGTAAATCTTTATCATTAATTCCCGCATCAATCATAGATTGTCCGCTTACACGTGCGAAAAATGTTGCTTCTTGGTTTTTAATAAGTATCTTATCTAAACTAACACGTTCTTGAACAAAATCTTCTGCAGGAGATGGAAAACCTGCTGAGATACCAATATCGACAAAAGCTGCTCCAGAATTTTCATGAACTTCTGAAGAGAAAAATGTTAGGGTTTGTGAGTTTGTCATCATTATTTTACGATTAAAAGTTCATTGATCTGTGTTGTATATCTTGGTGATAAATGTTCTTGACGCATTTTCCAAGTACGCTCTAAATCTTGATTTCCTAGTTTAATTTTATAATCACCTAATTTACTGTTTAAATTGTCAATAACCTTCATTAAGCGTGTGTGTTTTGGATTTTGAGTCTCAAAAAAGTTTAATTGATGACTGTCTGTAGGGACTAAACCCGTTACAATTACTCCTGCACGCTTATATTTTATTCCTTTTTTAAAAATAGAAGCCACCGCCTTTACAGCATATTTAGAAATGATTAATGATGAATTTGTTGGGTATGGCAATGCAATATGAATAGATTCTCGATGTTGTTCCATGTCTTTTTTATGTCTATCACTGCTCAGTAATACAATGATAAAATTACAAGAAGATTCTTGCTTTCTTAGTTTTTCTGCACAATTCACAGCAAATGTTGAGATGCGTTCTTTGATATTATCTATGTCAGAATAAGTAGTTTCAAAACTTCGTGTTGTCGCAATTGATTTTTTTGATTTTGTAGTGTCTTCAAGTTTTAGTGTAGGCTTCCCTTCTAAATCTTTTTTAAGCTTCAATTCAGTAATAGAAAAGTTTTTTAAAACCCAAGTATCTGAAAGCAATGAAAAATCATAAGCAGTTGTAACACCTTGAGATTTTAAACGGAGAGACAAGCGTCTTCCAATTCCCCAAACCGATTCAATTTTAGTCCATTTTAAGGCTTTTATACGCTGCTTATCTGTACGGATTATAAACACATTATTTGTCTCTCTTGGAAACTTTCTAGCAATTTTATTTGCAACTTTTGACAATGCCTTGGTTGGAGCGATGCCTACACTTGTTGGTATTCCAGTCCATTTAAGTATACGTTTCTGTATTTTTTCTCCATGCGATTGCATGTCATAATTATCAAACCCTTTGAACTCTAAAAACGCCTCATCAATACTATAAGGTTCAACATCTGGAGTAAACTGTTTTAAAATAGAAATGACACGATCACTCATATCTCCATATAGTGGATAATTAGAAGAAAAGACAGTAACATCGTTGGCCTTAAAAAAGGATTTATACTTAAATGCAGGTGCTCCCATAGGTAATCCAATTGCTTTTGCTTCATCACTACGCGCAATTACACAACCATCATTATTAGATAATATGGCGATAGGTTTATTACGCAATTGCGGCTTAAAAACACGCTCACAGGATGCGTAAAAATTATTACAATCTACAAGGGCAAACATATTAGTAAAGGTAAATGAAAATCAATTAATCTTCAGCATATTCTAAAATATCTGAAGGCTGACAGTCCAATGCTTTACAGACAGCCTCTAACGTTGAAAAACGAATAGCTTTTGCTTTTCCAGATTTTAAAATTGAGAGATTGGCAGTGGTAATACCAACAATTTCTGCTAAGTCTTTACTTTTCATTTTGCGTTTGGCCAACATTACATCAAGATTTACGATTATAGCCATATTATATTGTTAAGTCGTTTTCTTGTTTATAAAATTTCCCAGACAACAATGCCCTGCTCTGAATTAAAAAAAAGAGTCCAACAATTGTTACAAATAAAGGAATAATTGTGTCTGAATCGTATAATAATTGAAAAGAGCCATTATAAAGTTTCATCGCCCAAATTCCGATAGAAAGTAATAAAGAAGCAATTCCAAAAACAATAAAATAAAGACCGCTTTTTTTAAGGTTATTAATTACATTTTCTGTAAAGAAATTATTAGAAAGTAAATGCCTTGCAGTTTTTCTTAAATAAAATAAACCAATAAGGAAAATGATATAAATTATAAAATTTAAGATAAGTATAAACCAAAACCCAAGTGACCAGTTTTCAACAGGCATATTTACTTGGTTTATATTTGTTATTCCTAAAGGTAGAATAAAAAGCACACCAATTAATGCCAAGCAATGAAAGTAAAATAGAATGTCTATAAGTGTTTTAAACAGAATGTTTTTTTTCATAATTATATAGTTAAGTCGTTTTCAGATTGTAGTTCAATTCCTCTTTTTACAATTTGCGCGAAAATAAATATGATTCCTGCAAGAAAAATAAAATCACTAGAGAATAATTCCATAGGGAATTTGTACCTTATTCCTATAAACTGCACATGTGTATTATGTACCATTGCGATAATCCATAAGTAAAAAATACTGTAACTTATTTTTTGCATCAACTTTTGAACATTCAAATTAAATGGTTCTTTTAAATTTAACTTGCTTAATAATTTAGTGACTAAAAAAGCAATATATGCCTCGATAGCAAATATCAGAACTTTATATCCTACAATTAAAGAGTATTGAGTGAAACTGTGATTTCTGTAGGTAGACAAATCTAAACCTTCAAATAAGTTTTTAGAAGCTCCTCCATTATTAATACTTATTAAATAGGTTATAATGATGGTTCCAACTCTAATTAACAACCCTAGAAATACAAGCCAAGCAAGGACATGCATTATTTTAAGTAATTTCTTTGTTTTCATAATATATTATTTCGATTAGTAATTGTAAGTTGATTCATTTACCCAATGAAATTTTCTTTTTATAAGTCTAAAATCAGTTTCAAGTTTTCTTTTAAATTCAATAGATAGAGTATCTTTATCTAGAACTCCTCGTAATTTTAGATATTCTGGATTGATGAGAGTATATGAAAAACGATGAGGTATTGAGTCTATACCGCGTTTAAATACGACTTCTTTTTGTTCCTTGTTAATTTTAAACTGATATCTGTCTATAGAATCATTCATTTTTTTTACAGCCGATTTCCCCTTATAATTTACTATTAAATATCTCCACCTATAGGAATCAGTTAGTAATGGAGGTAAAGTGTCTTTGTTTTTAATAAATAATTGAGACTCCCATATTCCATATAGTTCTGACTTTACTTTTAGTTGGTCGGTCGCTTTAAATCTAACAAAACACTGAATGATAATAGCAACTGTTAATAAAGTTAAAACTAACACCTTTAATCCTGATATTAATTTTTTTAAAGTGGTGCCTATAGTCGCTGAATAATAAATTACTTTCTCTGTGGCTTTGTTTTTTAGAAATACATCCATTACTCTACGACTGTCAGCGATGAGTAATACGGATGCTATTAGAATAAGTTGAATTGAAAATAACTTTACTGGAATGTCGTATGTGAAATTCATCATTGATACATTAGTCATCACACCAATAACAATCATACTTCCTAAAGTCGTAGTTCTACGATAAAGTAATAAGGTTCCACCTAATATTTCTGCAAAGCCAATAAAGATATTGTACGCTATAGAATGCCCCATAAATGTCCATGCCAATCCCATAGGAGACATTTCTCCAACAGGTTGTATAAGTAATTCTAAACTTGGATCTGTAAACTGCCCTTTAAATATCTTAGCCAATCCATAAAGCGTCATAGCAAGAAATAAGAATATTCTTAAAATCACTTGAAACCAATAAATGAGTTTTTTATGCACAGTTTTTTTACGATGTGTAATTGTCCATATCGTTCCTATGATTAACGTTAAAATCAAATTTAATCCAAACCGAACATAATCAAAAGATCGATCGCCGCTTCCAGTACTTTTCATTTCGAAATCTGCTCCCCAATTAAGGATGTTTTGCGCAAACCACCTTAAAGGAACCTCTAATAAAAAAGCTGAAAAGAGCAATATTATGAACAGAGTAAAATATATAAAGACAAATCTAAAAGCTATTTTTGAGATTGTACTCCACTGTTTGTTTTGTGATTGAAATAAATTCATTCTAATAAAAGTGTTTTTATTTTGACACTGCAAACATATAAATAATTATTGATAAACAATAATAAATTATTAAAAAAAGATAATTATTTAATTTTCATCAAGTTTATAAGGTTGTTGAATAAACGATTATTTATATTTGTTTTATGAAGGGATTCCCAAGTAAATTACATAAAAAACTAACAGAAAGGAAAGAGCAAAATTCTTTACGAGGACTTTCTGTGCAAAGTGATTTAGTAGACTTTTCATCCAATGATTATTTAGGGTTTTCAAAATCCAAAGAAATATATCAAAAGACGCATCAATACTTAGTTGATAGTAATTTACAGCAAAACGGAGCAACAGGGTCAAGATTGTTAAGCGGAAATCATAAACTATATGATGATGTAGAAAGGCTATTGTATAAGTTTCACAATTCTGAATCTGTAACAATTTTTAATTCAGGTTATGATGCCAATATTGGCCTTTTCTCTTCTGTTCCACAACGAGGAGACATTATTTTATATGACGAATTCATTCACGCCTCTATTCGAGATGGGATTAGACTTTCAAATGCAAAAGCATATAGTTTTAAGCATAATGATTTAGAAGATTTAAATGAAAAGGTTCTTCGCATGTCTCAGAAAGGCAGTAGTATTTATGTTGTCACTGAATCAGTGTTTTCTATGGATGGTGATTCTCCAGATTTAGTTGCAATGTCTCAAATGCTAAAAACACATAATGCTTGTTTAATTGTTGATGAAGCTCATGCTATTGGAGTTTTTGGAATGAATGGTTGTGGACTCATTCAAGAATTGGACTTAGAAAATGATGTGTTTGCTAGAATTGTAACTTTTGGTAAGGCTTTAGGTTGCCATGGCTCAGCGATTATTGGTACCAAAGAATTGAAAGAATATTTAGTAAATTTTGCTAGAAGTTTGATATATACAACAGCACTTCCACCACATTCTATTGCAACAATAAAAGTTGCTTATGAGCAGCTTGCTATTCAAAATGATAGTGAAGACTCTGAGATAAAAAAATTGTATCGAAACATTCAGTATTTTAAATCCGAATTGAGGCGACACAAGATTCAGCAGAAGTTTGTAGAAAGTAACTCTTCAATTCAATGTTGTATTGTTTCAGGAAATGAAAAGGTAAAAAAAGCAGCAACTTTAATAAGAGAAAAAGGGTTTGATGTAAAGCCAATTTTATCACCTACAGTTTCTCAAGGTCAAGAACGTTTGCGTTTTTGTATACATAGTTATAATTCGAAGAAAGAAATAGAGGAAGTATTGGAGAACCTTGTTAACTTTGTGTAATAATTTAAAGGATAGAATATGAGCAGTTTCTTTACAACATTAGCAGTATTTGATTATACGACTGAAGCAAACTTAGTGAAATCAAAATTAGATTCAGAAGAAATAAGAACTCGGTTACTGGATGAAAAAACGATAGATTCGGATCCTTTAATTAGTCAAGCAATTGGTGGAGTGAAATTACAAGTTCACAACGAAGATTTGGATAAAGCATCGGCTATTTATAATGAAATAAGAAACTATAGAAAAGATGAAGCAGGAAACGATATTCATTGTACTAATTGTAATTCCACTAGAATTTTATTAGCACCAAGTCAGAGAAAAAACGTGTTTTATATGCTATTTCCCTTTTTTGAAAAATCAAGAAATATGTGTAACGATTGCAAAACAATTTTTTAAGTATGAAAAAATATTTTGTAACAGGAATTTCTACTGAAGTTGGTAAAACAGTTGCATCAGCAATACTAGTTGAAGCGCTTCAAGCCGATTATTGGAAACCTATACAAGCAGGAGAATTGGAGAATTGCGACACTCAAAAAGTTAAAAGGTTAGTGTCAAATAATAACTCTAAATTTCATCTAAATTCATATGCATTGAAAACTCCGATGAGTCCACATGCAGCAGCAGATATTGATGGTATAAAAATCAGTCTTAAAAAAATAGTAGAACCGAAGACAAAAAATAATTTAGTTATAGAAGGTGCTGGAGGTTTATTGGTTCCGTTAAATACTTCTGAAACAATTTTAGATATCATCAAGCCAGAATATAAAGTAATTGTAGTTTCTCGCCATTATTTAGGAAGTATCAATCATACATTATTGACGATAAAACTATTACAAGAAAAGGGATTTGAAGTTGCGCTTATTTTTAGTGGAAATGAGAACAAGACAACAGAAGATATTATTAAAAAAATGACAAATATTAATGTCGTTGGAAGAATTGAAGAAGAACCTTACTTTGATAAAAATGTTATAAAAGAATATGCGGATTTGTTCCGAGACAAGTTATGAGTTTACAAGAGAGAGATAAAAAACACCTTTGGCATCCATTAAAGCAACATCAGTTAAATCCAGAAAGTTTAGCGATTGTAAAAGCGAAAGACTGTATTCTAACAGATGAAAACGGGAATGAATATATAGATGCTATCGCATCATGGTACACGTGCATGTATGGTCATTGTAATGAATTCATTACGAGTCGTGTTTACAAGCAAATGCAGCAATTGGATCAAGTGATGTTTAGTGACTTCACCCACGAGCCTGCAGTGAAACTTTCTGAAGAACTTATTAAAATACTTCCAGCAGGTCAGAACAAAATTTTCTTTAATGATAATGGCTCTACAGCCGTTGAGGCAAGTATTAAAATGGCATTGCAATACTATTATAATAAAGGAGAAAAGCGTTCTGTTTTTATTGCTTTTGAAAACGGATTTCATGGTGATACATTTGGTGCAATGGGAGTTTCCGGATTATCAGTTTATAATGGTCCATTTGAAGATTTTTTAATTGATGTTAAACGGATTCCAACTCCAGACGGAACGAATCAAGAAGAAATTATAAATCTATTAGAGGGTTACGTTTCTAATAATAAAATCGCAGGGTTTATCTACGAACCTTTGTTACAAGGAGCAGCAGGAATGAAAATTCATGATGCCGCGGGATTGAATGAAATTTTAAAATTTTGTAAGAATCAAAAAGTTTTGACTATTGCAGATGAGGTAATGACGGGTTTTGGTAAGACTGGAAAGAATTTTGCGTCTGAATTTATGGACACGAAGCCTGATATTATATGCCTGAGTAAGGCATTAACTGCAGGATTACTTCCTATGGCAATTACATCTTGTACTCAAGAAATTTACGATGCTTTTTTAAGTGATGATATATCTAAAGGTTTTTTTCATTGCCATACGTATTCTGCTAATCCTGTTGCTTGTGCCGCCGCAATTGCAGGAATTGAGTTATTGAAATCAGTAGAAATCCAAAAAAACATCAAAGAGATTATAGCTTCTCATAAAATATTTAATGAACGGATAAAGAACCACCCTAAAGTAAAATCAACTAGACAACTTGGTGTTGTTTTTGCGATAGATTTAAATACCAATAATGAACGCTATGGAGGTTTGCGAGATAAGCTTTTGAAGTTTTTTATGGATCGTGGTGTTTTCTTAAGACCTTTAGGAAACACAATTTACATTCAAGTTCCTTATATAATTACAAAAAAAGAGTTAGAAAAAGTCTATAAAACTATTGAAGAGTCGCTATCGATAGTTTAAATTTGCTTTTCGAAACAGTTTTTTATGCAAAACCCTATTTCAATAACATCTATTGCTTCAATTTCTTCTTTAGGAAGTAATATGGATGCTATTTGGAAAAATTATTGTAATCCAAATCACAATTTTGTAATTAATAATTTTGAAAAATCAAAAGCCTTAGTTGCTCCTTTGTCTAGTTTTGAAACTGCTGAAATTGGATTATTAAAAAAGTCGAATAATAAATATAAGAATCTTGATAAATCTGTTTTAATGGCAATCTATGCTTCTAGAAAAGCAGTAAAAACAGCTAATTGGAAAGATGGTGATTATGGAATAAATATTGGTTCTTCTCGAGGAGCAACATCACTTTTTGAAAAATATCATAAAGAGTTTTTAGAGAATAACAGAACAAACACGTTAGCATCTCCAACAACAACTTTAGGAAATATTTCATCATGGATAGCACATGATTTACAATCTCAAGGACCTACAATAAGTCATTCAATTACTTGTTCAACAGCGCTTCATGCTTTAATTAATGGTGTTGCTTGGATTAATGCAGGAATGAGTGATAAATTTTTGGTTGGAGGAAGTGAGGCTCCGTTGACAGCATTTACGATTGCGCAGATGAAAGCAATGAAAATTTATGCTGCAAATACAGAGGATGATTTCCCTTGCCGTACTTTAGATTTTGACAAAAAGAAGAATACAATGATTTTAGGCGAAGGAGCCTCTATTATGTGTTTGGAGAAAGAGGAAACGGAAGATGCGCTAGCGATTATTGAAGGTATAGGATATGCTACAGAAATATTGGAACATAATATTTCTATTTCAAGTGATGCACAATGTTTTCAGAAATCAATGAAAATGGCATTAAAAAACATAGATGTTTCAGAAGTTGATGTGATTGTGATGCACGCTCCAGGAACCTTAAAAGGAGATAGTTCAGAATATAAAGCAATTCAAGAAGTCTTTGGGAATTCCATTCCTTCATTGACGTCAAATAAATGGAAAATTGGACATACCTTTGGTGCTTCAGGTGCTTTGAGTATTGAATTAGCAATTTTAATGATGTTGCATCAAAAATTTATTGATATTCCCTTTTTAGAAAATCAAAAACAACCTAAACAAATTAAGAAAGTACTCGTTAATGCTGTTGGATTTGGTGGGAATGCTGTGAGCATCTTACTTTCAAATCAAAATTAGATAAAAAGTTTACATTCAATTTCAGAATGACAAAATGATTTTAGTATTTTTGTCGAACTAAACAAGACTTTATGAGCGTAGTAAAACACGATTGGACACGAGAAGAAATATTGGAAGTTTATAACAAGCCTATGATGGAGTTGTTATATGAAGCTGCAACTGTTCATCGAGAAAATCACGATCCAAATTTAGTGCAAGTATCTACATTACTTTCTATAAAAACTGGAGGTTGTCCTGAAGATTGTGGTTATTGTCCACAAGCAGCAAGATATCATACCGATGTTGAAGGGAATGATTTAATGACAGTTCAGCAAGTTAAAGCACAAGCATTACAAGCGAAATCTGGAGGTTCATCTAGAGTTTGTATGGGAGCAGCATGGAGAAATGTAAAAGATGGTCCTGAGTTTGATCAAGTATTGGAAATGGTCAGAACGATTAACAAACTTGATATGGAAGTGTGTTGTACACTTGGAATGATTACAGAAAATCAGGCACAAAGATTGGCCGAAGCAGGTCTATATGCATACAATCACAATTTAGATTCGTCAGAAGAATATTATAAAAAAGTAATTTCTACGAGAGGCTATGAAGATAGAATTAAGACTATAGAAAACGTTCGAAAAACGAATGTAACAGTTTGTTCAGGTGGAATTATTGGAATGGGAGAAAAAGTTGAAGATAGAGCAGGAATGTTGGTTTCTTTAACAACATTTGATCCACATCCAGAATCTGTGCCGATCAATGCATTGGTTGCTGTTGAAGGAACTCCATTAGAAGAACAACAAACTGTTGAAATCTGGGAGATGATAAGAATGGTTGCTACGACTAGAATTGTAATGCCAAAGACTCAAGTGAGATTGAGTGCAGGAAGAACTGAAATGACTCAAGAAGGTCAAGCAATGTGTTTCTTTGCTGGTGCAAACTCAATATTTGCAGGTAATAAATTATTGACGACTCCGAATCCTGATGTACATGAGGACATGAAGATGTTTGACAAACTAGGATTGATTCCTAGTAAGCCATTTACGAACGTAAGTAAAAGACCAGTTTCTGTAGAAGCGGAAGATTCACAGTTTAAACCTTTAGGTGAAAAACCAAAATGGACACGTCCAGAGCATACTATAGAAAAGAATGTATTGGCTAAAGAGAAAGCAAAAGAACTGAGAAAAGCATAAAGAATAACAACTTAATATAAAAAAACTCCGAAGATTTCTTCGGAGTTTTTTTATGCTTTTTAGTACTTAATAATTTATTAAGTAAATAATTTATAGATGTCATTTCCATTGGCTAATAATAATAATGCCATTAAGAAAAAGAAACCGCCAATTTGAGCATACTCCAAAAATTTATCACTTGGTTTTCTTCCAGTAATCATTTCCCATAAAGTAAACAGCACGTGCCCACCGTCTAATGCAGGAATTGGTAACAAGTTCATGAAACCTAACATTAACGATAAAAAGGCTGTGATTGCCCAAAATGCAGGCCAACTCCAAGTTGAAGGAAATATACTTCCGATAGCAATAAACCCTCCAAGACTTGTTGCTCCTTTTGAAGTGAACACAAATTTGAATTGCGCTACAATATCATGTAGTTTCCAATACGCTTCTGAAACTCCTCTTGAAACACTTTCAGAAAGTGTGTAAGAAATATCAGTAACTTTTATATAATTTGTGTCGGTCGGTTTTGGTGCGACACCAATTTTCCCTTTTTTACCAATTGCAATATTCAAATCTTTTAATTCTCCGTTTCTTTCAACCTTCATGTTAACAGATTCCTCGGAGTTTTGAATAGCATACGTAACATCTGACCAATAATTTATTGGATACTCATTTACTGAAACTATTTTATCTGTTTTTAATAATCCTGCTTTTGCAGCTGTAGAACCTTCTACAATAGAATCTAAAACAAACGGAAAACGCGGTGACATTGCGCTCATTCCATTTGATTGGAAGATTTGCATATCAATATCTTCTGGAAGTTTTATTTGCTCCGTTTCACCATTTAGATGTTTTACAGTGATCGTTTTTGTATTTCTTAATAATAAAAAAGTATTAATATCAGTGACATCAGTCATCTCTTTTCCATCTGCCAACAATAATTGATCACCTTGTTGTGCGCCATAGTTCTCAAGTACTTTTGCAACTCCAAAACCATATTTCACATCTTGAGTTTTTACTGTACTTTCTCCCCAAACGCTAAAGATCATTATATAGATTAAAAATCCTAAAATGAAGTTAACGATGACTCCGCCAAGCATAATGATTAATCTTTGCCATGCCGGTTTTGAACGAAACTCCCAAGGTTGAGCAGGTTGTTTCATTTGCTCAGTATCCATACTTTCATCAATCATACCAGATATTTTTACATATCCTCCAAGTGGTAACCAACCAATTCCGTATTCAGTTCCACCTTTTTTAAAGCTAAATAATTTTTTTCCCCAAGCATCAAAAAATAAATAAAACTTCTCTACTCTTATTTTGAATAATTTGGCCGGAATAAAATGCCCTAACTCATGTAAAACAATCAGGAATGATAAACTAAGTAAGAATTGTAATGCTTTTATTAATATTTCCATATATGTAATTTCTTTTCTAAAAAACGCACAAATGTACGGTTTAAAATAGAGTTTTGAAACTCTAAGAGTTAGTTTGCTACTTGTTTTAACAAAGTTTTATTATAGAATAAGAATAAAAAATTAAATTTGCACTTAAAACAGTTTCAAATGGATTTTAAATCGATAAAAAAATCTTTTCCAATTTTTATGATAATGGCAGTTTTTTCTGTGAGTATGGTTTTTATTATTTACTCAATTATAAATCCTGAAAAACGTTTGCCTGTATACAACCCTGCTGATGTGAACCCAAGATTGGTAGATAAATCTGTGAAGCATGTACGTAAAAACCATAAAATATCAGACTTCTCATTAATTAATCAGAATGGTGAAAATATTACTCATGAAGATTATAAAGATAAAATTTACATTGCAGATTTTTTTTTTACACGCTGTCAATCTATTTGTCCAATTATGACAAATAATATGGCTAAAATTCAAATGAAATTTAAAGAAGATAATTCAATTATGTTTTTATCTCATTCGGTAACTCCAATAATGGATAGTATTCCTGTTTTACGAGAGTATGCTGATATGAAAGGCGTAATCGATTCAAAATGGAATGTTACAACAGGAGTTAAAAAACATATTTATGAACTAGCTCGAAAAAGTTATTTTGCTGTTGTTGATGAAGGAGATGGCGGAGTTCAAGATTTTATTCATACCGAAAATTTTGTGCTTGTAGATAAAAAACGCCAAATACGAGGGTATTATGATGGTACAAATGAAGAGGAGATGACTAAACTTGTAGAAGATATTAAATTGCTACAAAAAGAGTATATAAATAAGTAAAAACTCCTACTTTAGAATCATTCTAATTTAGTATATTTGCCTTCAATACTTTATTAACAGCATGCAGACTATAGCAACACTACAAAGAGGAGAAAAGGGGATTATTCAAGATTTTGATATCGAGAGTGTTCCTTTGAAACTTATTGAAATGGGTTGCCTGCCTGGAAATCAAGTGGAATTAGTTCAATTTGCACCGTTTAATGACCCTCTTTATATCAATATAAACGATAGTTATGTAGCGATAAGAAAAGAAACAGCAGTTCAAATCTCAATTAAAAAAATAGCTTAATATTTTCAATTATGAGTACTGAACTATTAAAAGTTGCTTTAATTGGAAACCCAAATACAGGTAAAACTTCTGTATTTAATCACCTTACAGGACTTCATCAGCAAGTAGGAAATTATCCTGGAATTACCGTAGAAAAGAAAATTGGTTACTGTAAACTTACGCGACATAAAAAGGCTAAAATTATTGATTTGCCTGGAACGTATAGTTTAAACGCATCGTCTTTAGATGAAAGTGTGGTGATTGAATTGTTAATGAACAAAAACGGTGAAGACTATCCAGATGTCGCTATTGTGGTTTCTGATGTAGAAAATTTAAAAAGAAACTTACTCTTATTCACACAAATTAAAGACCTAGAGATTCCAACAATTTTAGTGATTAATATGTCTGACAGGATGAAACGTAAGGGGATCTCTATAGATATAGATGTTTTAGAAAAGGAGTTGGACACTAAAATTGCATTGGTAAGTTCTAGAACTAAAGAAGGAATTGAAGACATTAAAACTTTATTGCAAAACAGTAAAACTTTATCTTCTAATTCTTGTTTAGATTCTTCTATAATTGATAAAGAATATTTTGATAGATTAGAAAAAGTTTTTCCAAATCAGTCATTATATAAATTGTGGTTAGTAATTACTCAAGATGTTAATTTTGGAAAAGTAGAAAAAAAACAACATAAAGAAAAAGCATCTTTTGCTACAAAGTCTGATTCAGAATTAAAAAGATTACAGCAAAAAGAGACTATTGCTCGCTATAAATTTATTAATGATATTCTTAAAAAGGGATATACCATAGATAAATCAAAAGCGACAGATTTGAGAAGTATTTTAGATAGAATATTGACTCATAAAGTTTTTGGATATGTTATTTTCTTCGGAATTTTATTATTGATATTTCAAGCAATTTTTGATTGGAGTAGTATTCCAATGGATTTTATAGATAGTTCATTTGCTTCACTTGGTGATTGGACAAGAAGCGTGCTCTCGAAAGGTAAATTTACAGATCTATTAGTAGATGGAATTATTGCAGGACTTGGTGGAATTGTAATTTTTATTCCTCAAATAGCATTTTTGTTTTTATTTATTTCTGTCTTAGAAGAAAGTGGATACATGAGCCGTGTTGTATTCCTTATGGATAGAATTATGAGACGTTTCGGATTGAGTGGAAAAAGTATTGTGCCATTAATCTCAGGTACAGCTTGTGCTATTCCCGCAATTATGGCAACTAGAAATATTGAAAGTTGGAAAGAAAGACTAATTACAATTTTAGTAACACCTTTCACAACATGTTCTGCAAGATTGCCAGTCTATGCAATATTAATTGCGTTGGTAATTCCAGATCAACGAATTTTAGGGATATTTAATGCACAGGGTTTGACATTGATGTTTTTATATCTGTTAGGTTTTGCAGCAGCGATTATTTCGGCATACATTTTAAATAAAGTTTTGAAGATTAAAAGCAAATCTTACTTTGTTATTGAAATGCCTAATTACAAGTTACCGATGTTTAAGAATGTATTCATCAATGTTTTTGAAAAGACAAAAGCGTTCCTTGTTGATGCAGGTAAAATAATTTTAGCAATTTCAATTGTATTGTGGTTTTTGGCTTCTTATGGTCCAGGAGAAAAATTCAATAATGCCGAAAATATAGTAAGAACAGAAGTTGTAAATCAGGAAATAACTAGTCTTGAATTGGACGATAAGATAGCATCTTATAAGCTAGAGCATTCTTATATTGGTATTGTTGGCAAAACGATTGAGCCAATAATAAGACCTTTAGGTTATGATTGGAAAATAGGTATTGCTTTAGTGACTTCATTTGCAGCACGAGAAGTCTTTGTTGGTACTTTAGCAACAATTTATAGTGTTGGTAGTGCTGGTGAAGAAGAGGGAACAATCAAACAGAAAATGGCTGCTGAAGTTTATCCGAATGGTGAAAAAGTATTTACGCTAGCAAGTGGAATATCACTCTTATTATTTTATGCTTTTGCAATGCAGTGTATGGCAACTTTAGCGATTGTAAAAAAAGAAACAAATAGTTGGAAATGGCCAATGATACAATTGTTTGGGATGACTGCAATTGCATATATTACAGCATTGATTTCTTTTCAACTTTTAAAATAAATTTGTAATTAAGAAAGAAAAATACGACTTATAGTTTATGATAAATACTCAAGAAATATTAGTTTATATTACAGTTTTATTGGCTGTTGCTTTTCTTGTAAAAAAGTATTTTTATAAGCCAAAAAAAGCAACAAAATCTTGTGGAAAAGATAGTTGTGGTTGTCATTAGTTTACCCTCTGAATAAAAAGAAATCATCTTTCATATGCTCAATTTGAGTATCTTCATTTGTAATAATATAATCAATAGCTTGAGTAGTAAATTTATTTCCTTTTTTGGTAAGGGAAACGATATTAGTATCAATATGAATCATATTATTTTTTAGCGCCAATTCCAATACTATTTTTGAACGTACTTTTTGCCAATTAATATGTTCTTGCAAATGATTAACATGACGTTCACTTTCTTCAGAATGGTTTTTAAGATGCAGTAAAAACGTTAATAGAGAAACTTCTATTCGTTGTTGTTTTTCTCTATACATCACTGAAATTAACCCTTTATTTGGGGCAAATAAGTAAACTAATAAGAATAGTAATCCAAGCATTGTTGTTATAGATCCAGAAATTGAAGCATCTAGCCAATGTGCAAACCAATAACCACTAATTGCTCCAAATACCCCAAAAATAATTGCTAATAGTAGCATTTTCTTTAAATCGGTAGTTAATAGATAAGCGGTCGCAGCAGGAGCAATCATTAGTGCGACAACTAAAATTGCACCAACCGCATCAAAAGCACCAACCGTTGTAACTGATGCAACAGACATTAATCCGTAGTGAATAATTGCTGGTGAAAAACCTAAAGAAGCAGCTAACCCCTTATCAAAGGTACTCACCTTTAATTCTTTAAAGAATGCAATTAATAAAGTAATAGTTATAAGTAATATAGTTCCTATGACCCAAAGTGATTTTGGTCCAAAATCTATTCCGTCTATTAGTAATCGATCAAAAGGAGCAAAAGCTAATTCACCTAATAAAACTGCATCAACATCGAGATGCACATCATTTGCATTTTTTGCAATCATAATTACACCAATACTAAATAGTGCGGGAAAGACCAATCCAATTGCTGTATCTTCCTTTACCAAACCTGTTTTTTGAATATATTCTACAAGAACAACAGTTATGATTCCAGTGAATGCTGCCAATAAAATAAGTAAAGGAGAATTTAAATTGTGTGTTATAAAAAAACCAAGAACAATTCCAGGTAAAATAGAATGGCTTATCGCATCACTTATCATTGCCATTTTGCGAAGAACTAAAAAAGTTCCTGGAATAGCACATGCGATAGCTACGACACTAGCAATAAGTTGTATTTCTATTTGAGCACTATTCATCTTCTGACTGTTGACTGTATAAATTAGAGGCTGTTTTAAAGCCTTTTTCTGTTAGACTCCACATATTACTATTTAATATCACATAGTCTAAATCAACCAGTTTTTGAAGCGTTTTACGCGTAAACCCTTGAAAGTTGTTTAGTATTTTAATGGTGTGTGGATGAGAAATATCTTCATGTGTTTCTGCAATATTATGCATAAAGGCTAATGTTTTGTGTAATTCTAAATCACGTCTGTTTTTTATAAACCGTATTTGTTTAAATAGCAAGCCTCGATTAGGAGAAAATATAAATGAGAACATTACAAAAACAGAAGCAACAAGTACAATTACGGGACCTGTTGAAAGATTATTTTGACTCGCACTTATTGCTGTTCCTATAACACCAGAAAATGCTCCAAAAATTGCTGCTAAAACCACCATTACACTCAAACTATTTGTCCATTGTCGTGCTGCTGCAGCAGGAGCCAAAAGCATAGCACTCATAAGAACTACACCAACGGTTTGAAGCCCAAGAACAATTGCTAAGACTATAAAAGTTGTAATTAAGATATCGATAAATTTAGTATTGAAACCGAGTGTTTTGGTGTAATCAGCATCAAAAAGTAAAATTTTAAATTCTTTCCAAAATAGGAGTAAAACAAATAAGCAAATTCCAGTTACAATAGCCATTAACCATACGTCACTTTCAACCAATGTTGCTGCTTGGCCAAATAAATACTTATCTAACCCTGCTTGATTCGCATTTGGTTGTTTTTGAATAAATGTTAAAAGCAACATCCCAAACCCAAAAAATAAAGAGAGGATTAAACCCAAAGCGGTATCAGATTTTAAATGCGTTTTTGAAATAATTCCTCGTATCCAAAATGTTCCTATAAGTCCACTAATTAATGCGCCTAATAATAAAGTATTACTGTCTTTTGCTCCAGTAATTAGAAATGCAATTGCAATTCCAGGTAAAGCAGCATGTGAAATAGCATCACCTAATAAACTTTGTTTTCTTAGTACAGCAAAACTACCTAGCATTCCAGTAACAGCACCTAAAATTGCAGTTCCAAGTGTGATGGTACGCAGCGTATAATCGCTAAAAACTAAATTAAAATACTCTTGTAAATCCATTACTCTTGAATACTTACTTTATAATTGATTCCATAGGTTTTTGTCAAATTATCATCATTAAAGATCTCTTTAACAGGTCCTGTAGCAATCTTTTTTACATTTAAAAAAGTTACCCAATCAAAATACTCTGGAACTGTTTGCAAATCGTGATGTACAACAATTACTGTTTTTCCAGCTTTTCTTAATTCTTTTAAAATATTAATAATTGCTATTTCAGTTGTTGCGTCTACACCTTGAAATGGTTCGTCCATAAAATAGATAGATGCATTTTGCACCAATGCTCTAGCCAAGAATATACGTTGTTGTTGTCCTCCAGAAAGTTGGCTTATTTGCCTATTTTTAAAAGAAAGCATTCCTACTTTTTCAAGTGCTTCTAATGCGGCTTTTTTTTCTTTTTGCCTTGGACGTTTTATCCAACCCAAACTTCCATAAGTTCCCATCATTACAACATCTAAAGCCGTTGTTGGGAAATCCCAATCTACACTTCCTTTTTGTGGAACATAGGCAACTAAAGAACGTTGCTTTTCATAAGGCTTTCCATAAATACTGACACTACCTGCAATCGGATTTAAGATTCCTAAAATAGATTTTATCAATGTTGATTTCCCAGCACCATTAGGACCTACAATAGCCATCAATACACCTTCTGGAATTTCAAGATCAATATCCCAAAGTACAGGTTTGTAGTTATATGCTACAGTTAAATCATCTACTTTTACGGCTATTTTATTTCCCATTATTTAAGAGCGTTAACAATTGTGTTCACGTTGTATTCAAACATTCCAATATACGTTCCTTCAATAGTTCCTGCATTTCCTAAAGCATCGGAAAATAAAGTTCCACCAATTTTCACATCATGACCTTTGGATTTTACAGCCGCTTCTAAAGCTTCTATTGTACGCTTAGGAACTGAACTTTCTACAAAGATGGCTTTCACTTTTTTTTCAATAATAAATGCTGCTAATTTTTGAACATCTTTAACTCCCGCTTCAGTTGCTGTTGACAA
This sequence comes from uncultured Lutibacter sp., assembly GCA_963933045.1. Lineage (GTDB taxonomy): Bacteria > Bacteroidota > Bacteroidia > Flavobacteriales > Flavobacteriaceae > Urechidicola. The sequence continues at coordinate 25,054 of CAWVTS010000012.1, forward strand.
CCCTTGTAGTCCTACAACTTCAAAACCGTAGTTTTTACCAAAATAATTAAAAGCATCATGTGCAGTAACTAAGATTCTTTTTTCAACAGGAAGATCTTTAATAATTTCCCTCATATTATTTTCTAATGTATCTAATTTTGCGAGATATTGCTTTTCGTTTTCAATAAAGTTTACAGTGTTTTTTGGATTTTTTTCAGATAGAATTTGAGTGACTTTTTTTGCAAATTGTTTGAAATATTCAATATTAAACCAAACGTGTGGATCGTAATTTGAAGCAAAGTAATCTGAACCAATTAAAGTGGTTTTATCTAATTCGTCTGCTAATGCTATAGGGGTTTTAGTACCACTTCCCATTTTTTCAAAAACGTCAACAAGTTTTCCTTCAAGATGTAATCCGTTGTAAAAAATAACGTCAGCATTTACAAGTTTTGATACATCTCCTTCACTTGCTTTATATAAATGCGGGTCTACTCCGCTTCCCATTAAACCTTGAATATTTATGTGTTTTCCGCCAATATTTTTTACCAAATCGGTAATCATCGATGTTGTTGTGACAACATTAATATTGTCGTTCTCAGGAATGTCTTTTTTACACCCAAAAAGTGTCGTTGTTACTACTATAATTAATAAATATTTTTTCATTTTTTAGTTTATGTCTTTTACAAATAAAATTTTTGCAACTTCTTCTGTGATTAATACTTTGTTTTTGTTCAGAATTACTTCTAAAGATTTATCAAATGGTTCTTTATACACTACTTTAATTGAATTGCCGATTGCAATTCCTTTATTGTTTAGATATTTTAAAAAATCATCTGAGGAATCTCTAACTCCAACAATAGAACTTTCTTGATTTATTTCAAGTTCAGAAAGTAATTTTTTAGTAAAAGTTAGCATGTTTCCATCTTTATCTGGAATTGGATCTCCGTGAGGATCAACTGTTGGAAACTCTAGAAACGCATCTAAATGATCAATCAAAGTTTCAGACTTTACGTGTTCTAGTTGCTCAGCAATCTCATGTACTTCATCCCATCTATAAGATAAGTGTTTTACTAAAAAAACTTCCCATAATCTATGACTTCGAATAATCGAAATAGCGGTTTTTTTACCTACTTTAGATAATGTTACACCTTGATATTTTTTATAATCTACTAGATTTTTATCTGCCAATTTCCGTATCATATCGGTAACAGAAGATGGTTTTGTTACTAGTTTTCCTGCTAAATCATTAGTGCTTACAGCAGAGTTAGTTTTTTTAGAAAGACTAAAAATTGCCTTTAAATAATTCTCTTCAGTATAAGATAAGTTGTTTTTCACATTACAAATATACTAATAATTTCTATTTATTTAAAAATATTTTTAGATTAGTCTAAAAATTTATATACATTTGTCAAAAAATTTATAAATAGCATGAAATATTTAGCAACATTATTTTTAATATGCACAACAATTACTGTTTGTTCACAAAATATAATTACAGATAGACCAGATCAAACGGAAGCGTCTTCAACAGTTCCAAAAAACAGTTTCCAGATAGAAATGGGAATTCTTGCACAAACTTCAAGTAATAAAGCCGTTACTAATTTTGCAGGACCCTCCACATTAATTAGGTATGGAATTTCTGAAAAAGTTGAATTGCGTTTATTCAATCAATATGAATCTAATAAAATAGAATTAGAAGGTGGAAATATTAAAGCGAATGGTCTAGGTGATATAGAAATTGGAACAAAAATCCAATTGTTTAAAAAGGGAGGTGTAAACACAGAAATTGCATTTTTATCTCATGCTATCATTCCAACTGCAAAAGATGAATTGTCTAATAATAGTTTAGGGACTATAAATAAATTATCTATCTCTCATAGTATAAATGAACAGATTGGTGTTGGATACAATATCGGTTATGATAATGTAAATAAAGTAAGTGCACTTACATATTCTATAGCAATTGGGTTTTCACTCTCAGAGAAATTTGGATTATATATCGAACCTTATGGTGCATTATCTGAAGGAAATCAGTTTGAAAGTAATTTTAATGCTGGAATTACGTATTTAGCAAAAAACAATTTACAGCTCGATGTTTCTTATGGTACAGGTTTAAACAATGATATGGAATATGTTTCCGCAGGTTTTAGTTGGAATATTCC
>CAWVTS010000013.1:0-26521 GCA_963933045.1 uncultured Lutibacter sp.
GATGCATCACTTGCCCAATTGAAACGAAATGCCCAACCTGCAACCGAACCACCTAAACAGTGATTTGCAGTTAAAAAGTATGGTGTTCCATCATTATTAGTATTATTTATTAAAGCTCCTGTGCAATTACCAGTTCCACCAACAACGATCATTCCAACTGATTTTTTTACATCATTTTTGATGTCGTTTGCTGCAGCAGAAGTTGCTGAAATGTCACAATTTACATCTACATTACAATCTCCAGAATCATTTAATGCTCGTTGATTTTCTTGGTCTGCCTCAGGTGTTTTTAAAGTTCTATATCCATGGATTACGTTTCCAATATTTAATCGACCTTGACCACTTACTTTTTTTGGTTCAAAATATTCAATCCAAATACTTTGACCATCAACCATCCATGTTCCTAAAATTTCTTCAGGACTGTTGTGTTGATGTGTAAATACATTTAGAATTTGAGATTTGTCACCACTATAGATATATACTTTTCCTCCGATAGGAATATTATAACGATCAAAAATTAGGTTCATTGATAATGCGTTAGGAGAAATAAATTTGATTCTCCAAATACGATCGCCGTTTGGTAATGAATGCCATTTTCCAGCAGTGTCTAAGCCGTAATCTACAAAATGATCATATCCAAATCGCCAAGGAATAGACTTATCTAAATCATTAACGGCATCTTCGGCTTGCAAAGGTGCTAAGTTTGGTCTCTCAAGTTCAATGGGCGCTACTTTTTCAATGGTAGCGATATTCCAACTTTCAGGAACAGGTCGTTGTGAATTTTGCGCTGCTATCGGAAGAATAAAGGCAAATAGCAGGATAAATGTAAAGTTATTCATAATAAATAAGTTGTGGTAATTAATTCGTATATTGTTTTTGTGAGTAAATTCTATAAGTAAGCAAATTTAATTTAAAATAGTTGTAATAAGCAACTTGTTTTATATTTGTTGCTTGTATTTAATAAATTATGAGCAAATTTCTCCATCTTTTTGTAGTCTTAAAACCGCCACTATTCGTATACAAGACCGAAACATAAAATTACACAATAAGCAATAGCTAGGTATTTTTTCAACACATCAAAAATAAAAGCATAAAAAAACCTCGATTTTCATCGAGGTTTTTAATTTTATATAGAACTAAAATATTACTTTTTGAACTTAGCATATTTAGTTTTGAACTTATCAATACGTCCAGCCGTATCAATTAATTTACTCTTACCTGTATAAAACGGGTGAGAAGTTCTTGAAATCTCTAATTTTATTAAAGGATACTCTACACCTTCATGCTCTAACGTCTCTTTAGAATCTGCAGTTGAACGCGTTAAAAATACGTCTCCGTTTGACATATCTTTAAATGCCATCATTCTATAATTTTCTGGGTGTATACCTTTTTTCATTTTATTAAATTTTAAGACAACGCTTTTTGACGTTGATAATTTTGAGTTTGCAAATTTAACTATATTTTTGATATTTCAAATAATAAAAGTGTTTTATTTGTATAAAAATAAGCACTTACAAAATTCAATATCATGCGTTTAAAAAATTATATCGTTATACTATTAATTTCTACAATCCTTTTTTCTTGTAAAAACGATTATAATTTCAAATTAGAGTCACCTAATAAATTGAATATAAATACATTACTAAATATATCAGTAATTGAAAAGAACAACAATCCAATTGATTCTATTCAACTAACCATAGACAATAAAAAAGTAATTTTTTCTGAGAACTTAAAAGCAAATTTAGATATAAAAGACTATAAATTAGGACGACACACAATTACTGCGTTAGTTTTTTACACTAAGAAAACTAAAAAACTAACCAATACGGTTTATTTTCTTGCAGATACTGCTCCTGATATTTATGATTATAAAATTATAAACACCTATCCACATGATAAAAACGCATACACACAAGGCTTAGAAATTCATAATGGCTTCTTATACGAAAGCACAGGCCAAAAGGGTCGCTCATCATTAAGAAAAGTTGAGTTAAAAACAGGAAAAGTATTGCAAAAAATAGATTTAGATAGACAGTATTTTGGAGAAGGGATAACTAGATTTGGAGATAATATCTATATGCTTACTTGGAGTAAAGGTTTAGGCTTCATCTATGATTTCAACACTTTTGAAGAAAAAGGAACTTTTAAATATAAGAATAGCGTTGAAGGTTGGGGATTGACCAACAATGGAGAAAAATTAATAAAAACTGATGGAACTGAACGTATTTGGTTTTTAAATTCAGAAACACAAGCAGAAGAAAGTTATATAGAAGCTTATACCAATAAGCGTAAAGTTGAAAAAATAAATGAGTTAGAATACATTGATGGTAAAATATATGCAAACATATATCAGCAAAATTCAATCTTAATTGTTGATGCTAAAACTGGTAAAGTAGATGGTGTTGCAAACCTCAACGGATTGAAAGATAAAGTGGAGCAACATAAACAGTTAGATGTTTTAAACGGAATTGCTTTTGACAAAGCAACAAATAAATTATATGTAACAGGGAAAAACTGGAGTAAATTATTTGAAATTGAGTTGATAAAAAGAGATTAAAACAATAATCGCTTTCAATAAAAGTTATATTTTTATACCAAATTATCTTTATGAAAAACTATTTGCTTTTTTTCTCATTAATTTTTATAATTATTCTTTCATCTTGTAGAGATGATTTTGAAACAGTTCCTAGCACAGGAGATCTACGTTTCTCAAAAGACACCGTATATTTAGATACTGTTTTTACCAATATTGGTTCAAGCACATACAACTTGAGAGTATACAACAGAAGTAATAATGACATCTATATTCCAAGTGTTCGATTAGCGAAAGGAGAAAGTTCTAACTACCGTTTAAATGTTGATGGACTTCCAGGAAAGTCATTTGAAAATATTGAGATTTTAGCAAAAGATAGTATGTACGTTTTCGTAGAAACCACTATTGATGTTTCAAGCGAACCAGACCCTTTATATACTGATGAAATTCTGTTTGATAATGGAGAGAACATTCAAGATGTGCATTTGGTAACTTTAGTACAAGATGCCGTTTTTATTAAGCCGAATCAAAATCCGATTACAAGAGTCATCGATTCTTTGACTTTAAATGGTCAACCGACTACCATAAAAGGACGCTTTCTAGAAGACAGTGAATTGAATTTTACAAACGAAAAACCTTATGTAATCTATGGTTATGCAGCAGTAGCAGAAAACAAAACACTAACTATTGATGCTGGAGCAAAAGTTCACTTTCATGAAAATTCAGGTTTCATTATTGATGATAAAGCAACTTTAAAAATCAATGGAGAACGTGATAATCAAGTAATCATTGAAGGTGATAGACTAGAACCTAATTTTAGTGAAACACCTGGGCAATGGGGCGCAATATGGATGAGAGCAGGAAGTAGAGACCATGAAATCAACTATACAACCATAAAAAACGGGAGTATCGGAATTCTATTAGATTCAATTGGAAGCAACTCCACTCCTACGCTTACCATTAAAAATTCGCAATTATACAATCATTCTAATTATGGAATTTTGGGTCGAGAAACGAATATTTTAGGTGAGAATGTGGTAATAAATAATGCTGGATTCTCTTCACTTGCTTGTATTATTGGTGGAACATACAATTTTACACATTCAACATTTGCTAACTATTGGAATAATAGTTTTAGACAATTTCCAACAGTTTTAGTCAATAACTTTTTTACGTATATAGATAATGGTTCTGAAATTGTAGAAACACGAAATTTGGTAGAAGCAAATTTCACGAACTGTATTATCTATGGTAGTAATAATATTGAGTTGTTATTAGATAGAGTTGACGGTTCTGATTTTAATTATAATTTTAAAAATAATCTAATTCGTTTCAACGACTTTAATAATAATTACTCAGGTATAACTGAATATGACTTTACTGACATGGTTCATTTCCAAAATAATATTTTAAATGAAACGCCACATTTTAAAGACTCCTTTATCAACGATTTGATAATTGGACAAGAATCTGCAGGGAACGGACTGGCAAGTACAACAGAAGCAATGCAGGTTCCGGAAGACATATTAGGCGTAAGTAGAATTTCAAGCCCAGATATTGGCGCATATCAACATATAGAATTTGAATAGATGAAAAATGTAATTATTACAGGAGCAAGCAGAGGAATAGGGTTTCAAATGATACAGTTATTTGCTAAAGCAAATTGCAATGTAATTGCTATTTCTAGAAATATTGAACCTATTCTAGAATTAAATAATTCTAATATTACCGGATTATCCATTGATATAGGAAATGAAGAAGAGATTTATAGCGTAGCAGAATTTGTAAAAAATAACTGGAAGCAAGTTGATGTGTTAATTAACAATGCTGGAAAGTTGATCAACAAACCATTTTCTGAGACTACAACATCTGATTTTATGGAAGTCTATAAAGTGAATGTTTTTGCAGTTGCAGAAATAACTCGCCAACTAATCCCATTTTGTGTAAAAGGAAGCCATATTGTTACTGTGAGCAGTATGGGAGGCATACAAGGAAGTGTGAAGTTTCCTGGACTTGCTGCTTATAGTTCGTCAAAAGGAGCGGTAATTACTTTGATTGAATTACTGGCTGAAGAGTATAAAGAGTCAGGAGTTTCTTTTAATGTACTTGCTCTTGGAGCAGTTCAGACGGAAATGCTTGAAGAAGCCTTTCCTGATTATCAAGCACCAACAACTGCTTTGGAAATGGCTGAATATATCTATGATTTTGCCTTGACTGGAAATAAACATTATAACGGAAAAGTATTACAAGTTTCTAGTTCTACGCCATAACGCATTTATGCAAAATTTACTTCATAAATATCTACCTTTAGATTCTGTGAGTTTAGTTAATGAACTACTAAATAAATATCCTCATAAATTAAAAATAGTCAATCAACGTCACACAAAACATGGTGATTTTAGACTTACTAAAAACAGGGAATACCAGATTACTGTCAACAACAATTTAAATCCATATCAATTCTTATTGACTTTAATTCATGAAGTTGCACATTTAGTTACTCATCTTAATAGTAAACATGTTCAACCTCACGGTAAAGAATGGAAACAGAATTTTCAACATTTAATGTTGCCTTTTTTACATCCAGATATTTATCCAAAAGAGATTCTTCCGCACTTAGCAAATTATCTTAAAAACCCAAAGGCAAGTACCGATTCTGATGTTAAACTTGCATTAGCAATGAAACTCTTTAGCGAAAAGTCTGATAAGAGTTTTATATTTGAGATTCCTTTCGATTCTAAATTCGTATTTAAAAACCGTATATTTCGAAAAGGGAATAAAAGACGTACTCGGTTTGAGTGCATTGAATTAAAAACTAAAAAATTATATCTTTTCAACCAAAATGCAGAAGTTGAATTGGAAACAACAAAATAAATATGAAAGAAAATTATTACGCAGTCATCATGGCTGGAGGTGTAGGTTCACGTTTTTGGCCAATGAGTACTCAAGAAAACCCTAAACAGTTTCACGACATGTTAGGAACTGGTGATTCATTAATTCAAAAGACATTTAGTAGATTAGAAAGATTAATTCCGTCAGAAAACATTTTAATATCTACTAATAAAAGATATAAAGATTTAGTTTTAGATCAATTAGAAAACACAACAAAAAAACAATTATTATTAGAGCCTTGCATGAGAAATACTTCTCCATGTATATTATATGCCGCTCTTAAAATACAGGCTTTAAATCCTGATGGAGTAATGATTATTGCTCCGAGTGATCATTGGATTGAAAATGAACCACAATTTATAGACAATATTGAAACTGCTTTTGATTTTTGTCAACAAAATGATGTGTTGATGACACTTGGAATTCAACCAAGTTCACCGAATACAGGTTATGGCTATATTCAATATGAAAATAACAATACCGAAATAAAAAAGGTAAAACAATTTACTGAAAAGCCTGATTTAGAAAATGCGAAAAAATTTATTGAAAGTGGAGACTATCTTTGGAATGCAGGAATTTTCATCTGGAGTGTAAAAAGCATTTTAAAAGCATTTGAATCTAGTTTACCAGAAATGTACTCGCTATTTTGCGAAGCTAATAATGTGTACAATACAGAATTTGAAGATGACTTTATCGATATAAATTATGCTAATGCAGAAAATATATCTATAGATTATGGAATATTAGAAAAAGCAAAGAACGTACATGTATTGCCTGTAAACTTTAATTGGAATGATCTAGGCACCTGGGGTTCTTTATACAATAAACTTCCAAAAGACTCAAACCAAAATGCATCAGTTGGTGGCGAAACAATCTTTAGAGATTCATCAAACAATATGGTAAGAACTCAAAACGGGAAACGCGTAGTCATTCAAGGATTAAATGATTATATTGTAGTTGAAAAAGAAGATGTTTTACTAATCTGTCCAAAAAGTGACGAGCAAGATATTAAACAAATTTCCAATCAAGTAAGAATTGATTTTGGAGAAGAATACGTATAAAAAATAGCAAATGGAATCAAAGTTTGAAAAGAAAATAGAGCCAAATACTGAAAAACCAGCTGAAGGTTATGAAAGTGTATGGAGCAATCTAAAAGGATTCGTAAGTGACACTTTAAACATCCGCTATGACACTGATAAAAGTGGCACCATTCAAGATGTAAAAGACAATATATCTATGAAAGGTCATACGGCATGGATTCTTGTTTTTTCTATTTTAATAGCCTCTATTGGACTGAATACAAGTTCAGCAGCAGTTGTCATTGGAGCTATGCTTATATCTCCATTAATGGGACCTATACTTGGTGTTGGTCTTTCAATTGGAATTAATGATATTGATACTTTAAGACGCTCATTTGTGAATTTAGGAGTAATGGTAGGTATCAGTCTATTTACTTCTTTTATGTTCTTTTTGATTCCTATTTTCAGGGAAGAAACGCCTGAATTAATGGCAAGAACTGCACCTGATGTTCGTGATGTTTTTATAGCGATTGCTGGAGGACTGGCGTTAATTATTGCTTTAAGCAGACGTTCTCAGCAAACCAATACAATTGCTGGTGTTGCAATTGCTACGGCTTTAATGCCTCCATTATGTACTGCTGGATATGGTCTTGCAGTTGGAAATTTCGAATATTTTTTCGGAGCAATGTTTTTGTTTACAATTAATACAATTTTTATTGCTTTGGCAACTTTCTTAATCGTAAAGTTTCTTCGTTTTCCAATGGTAAAATACATCAATTCGGCAAAAAGAAAGCGTATTGCTCAATTAGCCTCATTTATAGCTATTCTTATTTTTGGGTTCAGCGTTTTCCTCTTTTATCAACTGTTTCAAAAAGGTCAATTCGTACAAAAAGCAAATAGTTTTATCCAAGAAATGAAAAGTAATGGAATCAGTATTATTGATGAAGATGATAAAAACATAAACTATGATAAAAATAGCATTAAACTAGTTCTTTATGGAAAAACACTTAACAGTACCGAAATAAAGCAATGGGAAGTTAAATTAACTGATTATGGCTTACCAACAACAACATTAAATATACAGCAAGGTACAGATGATTCTGATATAAGAGCAGAGGTTCAAAACCTCACAGATTTATATTCCAGAAATCAACAAATTATATCTTCTAGAGACGAGAAAATAAAGCAAAGTGAAGCTAAAATTAAATTGTTAGAAGCGGAATTGAATACATATTATAAAGTTCCTTTTTCTAATATTAGTCAAGAGGCAAAAATCAATTATACGGGACTAAAAACATTGAGTTATGCCAATGTAATCACAACCAATTTTAAGTCAACAGATACGTTATCCGTTTTTACAACAACTTGGTATGATTCAATTCCAAACAATCAAGAGCAAGAACTTAAATTAAAACTCTGGCTAAAAACTAGACTGAGTCTTGACACATTAAAAGTTATGAGAGAATAAAACCGTCTTTAAAACAAAAAAAAATCCGAAGCGAAAACTTCGGATTTTTTTATTTTTGTGACTTGGCTGGGGCTCGAACCCAGGACCACCTCCTTAAAAGGGAGGTGCTCTACCAACTGAGCTACCAAGTCGTCCTTTTACGCTTTTTGCGGCTGCAAATATAGTTTACTTTTTATATAAAACAACTAGTTTTTTTATTTACTTTCTTTAAAATAAGATTCACGAACTTTTTTAAATAAATTAGACGAATACACAAAGTTTACGACCGCCTCATTATCAGTTATAAAGATATCTTTATTCGACCCTTCCCATGCTTTTTCACCATCTTTCAAAAAGACTATTTTTTCTCCAATTTCCATCACAGAATTCATGTCATGTGAATTTATGACTGTCACAATATTATATTCATCTGTAATTTCTTGAATCAAATTATCAATAACAGTTGCGGTTTGCGGATCTAATCCAGAATTGGGTTCATCACAAAACAAGTATTTAGGATTCATTACAATTGCTCTAGCAATTGCAACTCTCTTTTGCATCCCTCCAGAAAGTTGAGCAGGAAATTTTTTGTTTGATCCAGGCAAATTAACACGTTCGAGAACAAAATTTACTCTATGAAGCATTTCATTTTTACTTTGGTTCGCAAACATTTTTAAAGGAAACATGATATTCTCTTCTACAGTTAAAGAGTCAAATAACGCTCCACCTTGAAACAACATTCCGATTTCTGTTCTGAGCAGTCGTTTTTGATCAATATTCAATTGAGAGTATACCCTACCATCAAAAGAAATATCGCCTATTTCAGGTGTGTGTAATCCTAACATACATTTTAGGAAAACTGTTTTACCAGAACCACTTTGACCAATAATCATATTTGTTTTCCCCTTTTCAAAAATAGCAGTAACTCCTTTTAAAATATGAGCATCATCAAAACTTTTATTCAAATTTGTTACTTCTATCATTATCCTAAAAGCATTTGAGTTAAGAAATAATTTAATAATATAATCACTACACTTGTCCAAACTACGGCCTGAGTACTTGCACGTCCTACTTCTAATGAACCTCCTTTTACATAATATCCATGATATGCAGGAATGGTAGCAATAACAAAAGCGAAAATAACCGTTTTTATTAATGCATATTTAATATAATACGGATTAAAATCTAACTGAATTCCGTTAATATAATCTACTGTATAAAATAAGCCTGTTAAATTCCCAGCAACCCATCCGCCAATAATACCTAACAACATAGCGATTAGGACTAAAAAAGGATAAAATAATAATGTTGCAATTAATTTAGGTAAAACTAAATAACTCAATGAGTTTATCCCCATAACTTCGAGTGCATCTATCTGCTCAGTTACTCTCATCGTTCCCATACTTGAAGCAATATACGAACCTACTTTTCCTGCTAAAATAATAGAGGTGAAAGTTGGTCCGAATTCTAAAATCATTGTACGTTTAGTAGCAAAACCGATTAAATACTTCGGGATAAATGGGCTATCTACATTCAATGCTGTTTGAATAGCAACAACACCTCCAATAAAAAAAGAGATAAACATTATTATACCTAATGACTTCAAACCTAAGTCTTCAATTTCTCTGAATAAGGTTTCTCTAAAGATCTTCCATTTCTGTGGACGTTTAAAGACTTCTCTAAGCATCATAAAGTATTTACCAATATGCTCTAAATAATTCATTTAATTTCTTTTTGCTAAAATATTAAATTAATATAATACTTTACAGAATCTTAACATAAATAAAAAGTTAATAGTTTCTAAAATTGTAACTTTGTTTTCTAACTTTATCTATGAAACCTATATGAAACAATCAATCTTACTTTTCGTATTAGCATTTATATTAATTAACTGCAAAGCACAAGAAAGTAGTGTAATTAGTAATTCTACTATAGAAAAAACTAATAAGCCTAAATTAGTTGTTGGAATAGTAGTAGATCAAATGCGCTATGATTACTTATCTAGATTTTACAATAAATATAGTGAAGGTGGTTTTAAACGTTTAATGAAAGGTGGGTTTAATCTTAAAAACGCACATTTTAATTATTCTGCAACTAAAACTGGTGTTGGACACACTTCAATTTTTACAGGTACAACTCCAGAAAACCATGGTGTTTTATCAAACGATTGGTATGATAAACAAACCAAAAAAATGATTAATTGTGTAGGTGATAATCGTTATAAAACAGTAGGAACCTCTTCAAGTGAAGGGCAAAAATCTCCCAATAGAATTCAAACTACAACAATTGCAGATCAATTACATCTAGCGCAAAACATGAATGGAAAAACTATTGGTATCAGCATAAAAGATCGTGGTGCGATTTTACCTGTAGGTCATTCTGCAAATGCTGCTTATTGGTTTGAAGGAAATGATGAAGGAAAATGGATTACAAGTACTTATTATACAGATAAACTTCCAAATTGGGTTACAAATTTTAACAACTCAAATAGAGTTGAAAATTACTTAAGTAAACCTTGGAATACGTATTATGATATTTCAACTTATACTGAAAGCACTAATGATAATAATAATTATGAGCAAGCTTTCAAAGGGCAAAAAACTCCAACTTTCCCTCATGAATTACCTAAATTAAGAGCAGAAAACAATAATTATAGTCTAATAAAAGAAACACCATTTGGTAATAGTTTAATTACCGATTTTGCTATTGAAGCTGTAAAAAACGAAAAAATGGGGCAAAATCAATTCATAGACTTTTTATCTGTTAGTTTTTCAAGTACAGATCATATTGGTCATGGTTTTGGGGTGTCATCAAAAGAAACTCAAGACACTTATATAAGACTTGACAAAGACATTGAGAGATTATTAATTTCTCTAGATAATGAAGTTGGCAAAGGGAATTACACTCTCTTTTTAACCGCCGATCATGGAGCTACAGAAGTACCACAATACTTAATTGACAATTCAATTCCCGCAGGCTATGTGAACAAAAAAGAATTACGAAATCATATTAAAAATATCGCGAAAGACTTATTTAATTCTGATAAAATAATAGAACATATATCAAACAATAACATCTACTTTGATAAAGAAGAGATAAAGAAGTTAGGTTTGAATCTTGGAGAGGCAGAACAATTATTAGCTGATGAACTAATAGGGCATAAAGACATTTATAAAATAATAACTGCAAGAACATTACAAACTATTAATTTTACTGAAGGTCCATTAAGTTTAGTTCAAAATAGTTATAATCAAAAATTATCTGGAGATATCATCTTTGTTTATAAACCGTCTACAATTTCAAATTGGTATGAAAACAAAGGAGGTACAACTCATGGGTCTGGTTATAATTATGACACACACACTCCGCTAATATTTTATGGAAATGGAATTAAAAAAGGAATGAGTCATCAATACTATCCTATCATTGATATTGCACCAACAATTTCTGCTTTGCTTGGTATAGAGTTTCCTAACGGATCTACAGGGAAAGTAATTGAAAAAGTATTAAGATAAAAAAAAGGAGAGATATACATCTCTCCTTTTTTATTTTTATTTTACTCCGCCATCATCGTCATCATCTTTACCTCCATCACAAGAAGTTTTACAAAATTCAAAGTACATAGCCCAGCTATTTCCTTCAAACCCTTCACCTTCTCCCCAAGCAGTTTCTGATTGAGAGCCATCGTTTTTTTCTACTTCAGCATGTGCTGCGATATAAAAACAATCTTCAAATGCATCTGCGGGAATTTTATACTCAACTTCAAAATCTGAAATTACATTAGCTGAATAATCTACCTTTTTCTCAAAAACTCCAGGTTTTGGATTCCCTTTTTTTGTTTCTGGAATTCCATCTTTATCACCTGCATACAAGTGTGTTAATTTAATGACCCAATCATTTTCAGAGATATAGGTTATGTAAACATAATCTACACCTTCTTGATTAACAATTTCAACATCAACTCTACCTGCATCATAATTTTGACCTGCAATTAGAGATGTAGTGGTACAAGCTGTTTCTGAAATTCTTGAAAAAAGATTATTTGAAACGTCGTTTGTTGACACATTAAAATCAAATAAATTAATTGGGTTTGACGCTTCTTGACTTTCTAAAACATCATCGTTTTGACAACTAAATAGCATAACTGATGCTATAATAGCTAGGGTAAGTTTTTTAAACATATTGTTTGTTTGTGGAGTTAATAAGTACCCAATGCATTAAACATAATTAACATAAACTATTTAAAAACAACATTTTACATAAAAATATATTGAGAAAAGTATAGAAACCTTAGAGTTTTCAACTACAAGAAGGATTTATCAAATGCTAAAGGAAGAAGGTCGTGAAGAGAGTCTGTTTTGATAATCTTCCCAGTTTCTCCCATAAAATAGATTTCAATTTTTGAATCCTGTTTAGTTTCGTATTCTGATAATGCTTGTCTACATCCTCCACATGGTGCTACAGGCTCAGTTACTGGATTATTAAAGGAACTAGCAGTAATAGCAATCTTTAAAATCTTAACATCAGGAAACTCAGATCCTGCTTTCCATACTGCAACACGCTCAGCACACATCCCAGAAGGATACGCAGCATTTTCTTGGTTATTTCCAGTAACTACTTCATCATTCTCTAATAAAAATGCTGTACCTACATGAAATTTTGAATATGGAGCATAAGCTGTTTCACGAACTTTGACCGCTTCATCCATTAATTGTTGAACATCTTTTGGAAGTTCAGTAACTGAATCAAATAAAGTGATTGATGTTGATAGTTGGATTTTTTTCATTCAAAAATTTAACGATTAATAATCTTCATATAATTCACCAAAGTCAAACGCTAAAGAAAAACGCAATGTGTTTTCTAATGGATTATTTACATCAGATGAATTAAACAAATATGAAATATCAATTTTACTACTTTTAAACTTAAATCCTGTCCCTAAAGTAAAGTACTTACGACCTCCTTTAAACTCATTTTCATTAAAGTATCCTGCACGAATCGCGAATGCATTGTCATACATATACTCAATACCAAGTGCCCAAGTAAATTCTTTCAACTCTTCACTTCCACCTCCTGGAGCATCTCCAAAAGATTGAAAAATCCCTTTAAAGAAAGCTACATCATCATCTTCACCTTCAATAATTTCTCCAGTTAATGGATCTCTTAATGGCGGTGTTGGCACTAATAATTTAGTAAATTCTAAAGTTGTTGCAATCGTATTATAGTCATCTAAAATAAAATCAAAACCACCACCAAATTTCAAATTAGTTGGAATAAAATTTTCTCTACCACCATCTGAATATCTAACTTTAGGTCCTATATTAGAAATATTAAAACCTCCACGCCATTTACCATTAAAATCTCCGTAATTATCTTCTTCAGATTGGTAATAACCAGAAATATCTACACCAAAAGTATTTACCGTCTTTAATTCTGAATTTGCCACTCTAATGGCAAAATCTGAACGAATATACCTTAAAGTAACTCCCATTGAAAAGGATTCATTTAATTTCAGTGCGTAGGTACCATCAAAAGAAAGCTCACTTGGCTTTTCAATTATAACTGTTTCGTTTGGATCTCCAGTTTCTCTCAATTCAATTTCACCAAGTGTAAAGTATTTTAAACTTGCCGCCCAAGCACTTCTATCATCTAGTCTATTTGCTATTGTAAAGCCACCTAAAAAAACATCACTTACAAGTTCTCGCATCCAAGGTGTGTAATTTACACCAACAGAAAATTGAGAATTTAAAAAAGCATATTGTGCAGGATTATGATGTTGTGAATTAGCATCAGCGGTTGTTGCTACACCAATATCTCCCATTCCACCAGCGCGGGCATCAGGTACAATTAATAAGAACGGTGCTGCTGTTGTAATTGGATTTGGCTCGTCTTGTGCATTAATAGTAGGTATAATTAGTAAGATTATACAAGTAGTAATAAGTAAGTTTTTCATTTAATTTTTATATTTATTTTTAAGCGAAACCACAAATATCGATTTTTTATTGGAGTATAACTAATTTCTCATATTTTTCTGCTTTGGCATTTGACACTAAGCTTTTAACATTGAGTTTGTAAACATATACTCCTTTACCAATTTTATCTCCAAAATCATCTAGCCCATTCCAAGAAATAGAACGCGATAAAGTACCTGTAGATTGCACCGTTTGATTAATTGTTTTTATTAACTTTCCAGACACTGTAAACACCTGAATTTGAACCTCCAACGACTCGTTTGGTTTATTATGATTAAACCAAAACTCTGTATAATTTACAAATGGATTTGGGTAATTTAACACGTTTTCTAACACCATGTCTGAATCGTTAACTACCACAAATGACAACGTAGCGCAAGAAGAATTATTGTAAGTATCCCAAGCGCATAATTCTATAGTATGTAAGCCTGTATCTAAATTTCTAAAAGGATACTTTACTTTTCCTTTTGTATGATCATCCAACTCTGTTTGATAAAAATCATTTAAAATGAATGGATTAGATTGATCTCCATCTAATATTGCAACAATATCATGATCTACAGCTGTAATAGAGGTGTTGATCCCATTTTCATCTTCAAGAACTACTAAAAATAAAGGAGATTCATTTGTGTTGGCTCCATCGATAAATGATTCATCGTTCATATACAATTCAATCTGTGGACCTGTATTGTCTTCAGGAGCATTTTCATTAATGCCTCCAACAGTAACATCAAAATTATATCCTGCTTTATCTATACTATTATTATCTGAATAAAAACTAATCTTCCCTTTACCGTACGCTATTCTTAAATCTCTAGGTGCAACAAAATTAAACTCAAAAAATCCATCTTCAACGGTAGCTCTCCCTCTAAAAATTTTACTTTCTAAAGCATCAAATTCCATTACAAATCCAAAATTATCATTATTTAAAGTAGTTTTATTTATTTCTTTATCAAAAACTGTTGCTGAAAGTTCTCCGTTGTAATCGGTCAAAAGATTTCCTTGAGGATCAGTCACAATACCCTTAAATGTCACATTAGATAGTGCTTTAATAGTATCTAGTGAAGTTGTAATATCAACTCCATTCATGTGAGTCAATTTTACATTTGCCCTTGGGACTGCAAGTTCCATTGCTGGGTCACCAAGATAATATATAAATAAGCGTTGACTTGTTGTAAATTGATTTTTTATATGCATTAATGCATCTGCAATTGTAAATTGTTCATCATTAAAATTTAATAATAACTTCATCAACCGCTCATTAAATATTCTGCCAACATTAATATAAATTTCACGAGTTGTAGTAATTAAAGATGCTGAACCACCATTCTCATTCCAAAAAACATATTCTCCACCAGCTAACCTCAAAGGGTTATCGAATTTTGAAAATTCACATGTAATGGTAATAATTAATGGTAGCGTATTGTAATTATTCCATGATTGAACATCTTGAATTTCAAGAAATCGTTCAGAAGCCCAACCATCTTCACCACCATGTCCAAAATAATTGAGCAATAAAGTTCCTCTCTCAATAGAGTTAGAAATGGCTGTATTTACATCTGGATATCGCTCCCCTCCAGAAGAATTTTCTTGAGAAAAAGCATCAGCATAAATCTTTTTAACATTTAATATTGGCTTCCTATCTTTAATTGAATCCGCAATTTTTTCCATGCTAGTTTCTAAAATATATTCACTTGCCGTATCTAAATCATCTGCAATCAAAGTTACTTGATTCCTCCAATCACCAAAAGAATTTGTGCTGTTATAATTTATTATTTTATTAATAGCACTTGATGCTTGCGAAACATCTGTGATGGGTATTCTTCCTGTTATTACATCTTGTCTGTCTGATCCTGTTAGCAAACCTTCAGTATCATCCATCATCCCATAATAGTCATCTGTCACATAAGAACTTGCCAAATTAAAACTTTCATAAGCCAAAAAGACTGGAACTATATTATTGTTACCAGAAATCCTATCTTTATAATCATAAGAAGCATCACCAAACAAGCATAAATATTTTATACGCTTTTCAATAGTTGTAGCATTTGTATACAGGTGTTTAGTAAAATCTCTTATTGCTGTTAAATCTGGGCTCCCTGATGAGAACTCATTATAAATTTTTTCAAGATCTACAACTTCAACTACTAAGCCTTTATTTCTGTGATACTCGGCCAATCTATCAGCTTCATTCATCAAATAATCTCTAGTAACAATTACGTAATCTATATCTTCTAAAGAGTGTAAATTTTGATTTACTACAAGACTTGAAATTAATAGTTTTGGAGTGAAATAATCAGATTCATTTAAAGCGATATATTCTTTAAGATTACCCGCATTCGCATTAAATTCAAAATTTCCACTTGTAGATTGATTGGCTATTCTCACAGGATTCAAAAAATCTGTTACGTCCCATATTTGATCAATTAATATGGCATTTTGAACCTGATATTGAACAACTCCACTACTATTAGCAGTTTCAAAACTCCTAAACCCAAACTGTTCTGTAGCCATTTGAAGTTCTTTTTTTCCAATAACTTCAATATAATCTAGATGCGCATCTGCTGAAGGGTTACCATTATTATCAAACGTAATTTCAACTGTTACAAAATCATTAGAATTAGATACACTTCCAATTTGTTCTCTTGGAATTCCATGCACTAGACTATTCGTAATTGCTGGGAAATTCAATGTATATAAATCTTGTCCATTTACTTTAATACTCATTTGTGTATTTGTAGCAGAATCTACAACTCCTCTAACTCTTACATTAATATCTTCTGAAGCACTGCATTTTTCAAAAGGTATAATGAATGTTTGAGTGTTCTCTATATTAAATTTTTCTCCAAACCATTGTTGACCAATACCCATTAAATTCTCTTTATCATATTCATAAAAAGTATAATCATTAAACGTTGTTATCTGTGAGACTGGAGGGTCAATTATAGGGCTTTCATCATTAATTCTTTTCCCATCAACTCCATCAACATTTATAAAATAATAAGACACATCTGAGAAAATATTTTTTTGATGTTTAACTTCACTATTCAAAGTGTTTAAATTCCAAGTATTAGGTCCCTTGGCATAAAAAAGAACAAAATCATCGCCATCAAAACTATTATCCTCTTCACCGCTAACATAAATTGCATTTTCTTGTAAATCGTCATAACGAAAATCACTATTTAAAAAAGGAAGCATTTGCCCTCCATTCCCGTAAATTTTTATTTTTTTGGGATTTACACTTGATGTATTTATTCCTAAACTACTTAAAAATGAACGATTAATTTTAAAAACTCCTGTTGTGTCTACTGAGAATTTATACCAATTTCCTGATGACAAAACGGAATTAGAAGTAGGTCTTGAACTAGATAACCTACTAGACAATTGCCTTTTCAGTTTGTATTCAATCTCAAATGAGGTGATTTTCTTAATAACACTTCCTTCTTTAATTAAGGGGGTTAATGTTAAAATAAGTTCAGAATCATTTCTTGATTTGGCAACATCAAATGAACTTACAATAGAAGTTGGGATTTTACTGACCCATAAATCTCTTAAAACTTGTGTAGGTAAAACTTGATATTTTACATTAATAATTTTATAGGAGTCTATAGAATATCCATTTTCAATATCCCATCTTTTAGTAAGAATTGGTAACTGATTATCATCAACAAATTGACCTTCAACAAGAGGGATTTGTATCTTGTTTTTTTTACTTGTAGTGATAGAAGCGCTGTCATTCCACTCTAAATCAATTTTCTCACTTACAGTGTTTTGAGAGTAACTCACAACAAGTGAGAGTATTAAAGCAAAAGTAATGTATTTTATTTTATTCATATTACAGTAATAAACGTTGATTTTCTTTAGATATTTTAACACATTGCAACATTACATATAATAAAGAAAAAAAACAATCGTTATATACTCGAATAATGGAAACACATTCTATTAAAAAAACTTGTAAAAAAATTTATTTGGTGTATATTGCGACACTAATAAAACCCTAAAGTACAAAGAATATGAAAATTGTTAAGGTAAAATATTTATTTATTATTCTATTGGCTACTCTAACAGTTGGCTGTCGAAATAGAAGTAACGAAAATAGCACCTCATTAACAGGTTGGAGTTCTAAAGATAAAGAAAAAAGAGGCTTTTCTACCAAAGGAAAATTTAAAGGTCAAGAAACACCTCCAGGAATGGTCTTAATTGAAGGAGGAACTTTCACAATGGGTCATGTTCAAGATGATGTATTATTTGATTGGAATACAACTCCTGTAGATATGCAAGTTCGTTCATTTTTTCTTGATGAAACTGAAGTTACAAATGCAGAATACTTATTTTATTTAGAATGGGTAGAAAAAATATTTCCAAAGTCGGAAGAGCAAAACAAACATATTTACGAAAGTATACTACCTGACACTTTAGTTTGGAGAAATACTTTAGGAGCAAATGAATTACTTACTGAAAATTATTTACGTCACCCTTCTTATGCAGACTATCCTGTAGTTGGAGTAAGTTGGTTACAAGCGAATGAATATTGTAAATGGAGAAGTGATAGAGTTTCTGAAAAAACTTTAATT
This sequence comes from uncultured Lutibacter sp., assembly GCA_963933045.1. Taxonomy (GTDB): domain Bacteria; phylum Bacteroidota; class Bacteroidia; order Flavobacteriales; family Flavobacteriaceae; genus Urechidicola. The sequence continues at coordinate 18,444 of CAWVTS010000013.1, forward strand.
GATAGAGGTATTTTGAATGATGTCTATGAAATGGACTCGTTAGAATTAAATGGTAATAACTATTTTAATACTGATACTTATTTAGAAAATCCTTATTTATTATTCGAAGGAGATTCTACAGTTTACAAAAAAGGATTGCCAGTTGCAAGAAAAAAAGGAGAGTCTAGACCTTCTAGAGATCAATTCTCAGGTAGACAAGTTAAAGTATCTGATGGAATACTATCTCCAAAATTCAGATTACCTTCAGAATCAGAATGGGAATATGCTGCAAAAGCATATGTAGAAAATAGAGAGTACAACAATATTAGAGGTCGTAAGAAATATGCTTGGGAAGGAAAATATACTCGTAATAAATCTAGAAGATTTAAAGGAGACCAATTAGCAAATTTCAAACAAGGCCGTGGAGATTATAGTGGTCCTGCAGGATGGAGTAGTGATGGTGGAGATATAACAATGCCAATAAGACAATATAACCCAAATGCTTTTGGACTATATGATATGTCTGGTAATGTTGCTGAATGGGTTGCTGATGTTTACAGACCAATTATAGATACTGACGCTAATGATTTCAATTATTTCCGTGGAAATGTATTCAATAAAAAAATGATTGATCAAAACGGACAAGTTGTAGTTGTAGATTATAATACAGTAGAATTTGACACTCTAGCAAATGGTAAAATAACACCAAAAGACTTACCTGGAAGTATTAAGTTTATTCCTATTACCAAAGATGATGCCTACATGAGAAACAACTATGAAAAATCTTATAATATTGATGTAAGAGATGGTGATCTAGCTTCTACTAAATTATATGAAAAAGATGAAGATGAATTAGAGTCTCAGCCAAGAATGTACAATTCTCCAAAAGCAGTAAATAGAATTGGAGAAAGTGGATTGAGAGTAAAAGAATATGATCAAGAAGTAAGATCTACACTAGTAAGTGATGAGTCGAGAGTATTTAAAGGAGGTTCATGGAATGACAGAGAATATTGGTTAGATCCTGCACAGAGAAGACATTTGCCTGAATATATGGCAACAAGCTTTATCGGATTTAGATGTGCTACTGACAAATTAGGGCCAATGACCCCTAAGAAACGAAAAAGAAATACTGAAATAATTAGATAATTTATTTTTGATATAAATATAAAAACCTCGTTTTATTAACGAGGTTTTTTTTATTTTAGGCATATGGTAATTCCAGAAATATATAAACTTTATATAGAGAACTTTATAGTTGATACAGATACTAGAAATATTCGTAAAAACACGCTGTTTTTTGCCCTAAAAGGTGATAAGTTCAATGGGAATAAATTTGCAGAAGAAGCTTTAAAAAAAGGTGCTAAATATTCTATAATTGATGAAAAAGAGTATCAAACTAATGATTCAATTATTTTAGTAGATGATGTTTTAAATTGTTTACAAGAACTTGCATCTTATCATAGAAAGGTTCTTAATATTCCAATACTAGCCATTACAGGTAGTAATGGAAAAACCACCACAAAAGAACTTATTAATTCTGTATTATCAACTAAATTCAAAACTATTGCAACAAAAGGGAACCTAAACAATCACATTGGAGTCCCATTAACACTTTTATCAATGACTGATACAACAGAGTTTGGTATTGTAGAAATGGGCGCTAATCATTTAGAAGAAATTAATTTTTTATGCAATATTACCAATCCTAATTTTGGATATATTACAAACTTTGGAAAAGCACATCTTGAAGGTTTTGGAAGTTTAGATGGTGTTATAAAAGGTAAATCGGAATTATACAATCATTTAAAAAACAGTAATGGAAAAGTATTCATCAATCCAAATGATGAATTGCAAATAAAACAGTCTGATGGAATTTTTTCTATTCCTTTTGAAAAATCAATTGCGTTTATTAAGGCAAATCCTATGGTGAAAATGTATTATCAAAATATAGAAATTAATAGTCAATTAATGGGTGAATATAACTACACTAATATAGCAGCAGCGATATCTATTGGGAACTATTTTGATATTAATGCTTTTACAATTAAAGTTGCAATAGAGAATTACACTTCAACAAATAACAGGTCTCAAGTGATTAAAAAAAATGAAGTTAAAATTATTCTTGATGCATATAATGCAAACCCAAGCAGCATGGAAGTTGCGATTGAAAATTTTGATCAACTTAAAAGTAAAGGCTCTAAAATTGCTGTTTTAGGTGATATGTTTGAGGTAGGTGAAACAGCAGAAAAAGAGCATCAATTTATTGTTGATTTAATTGAGAATTCAACTATTGATTCAATATACTTAGTTGGAAAGTTATTTAATACTTCAAACTGTAAGAGAGCTAAACAATATAATAGTTTTAATGATTTTTCTAAGAATATAAATATAGAAAGGTTTAAAGGCTCGACACTTTTAATAAAAGGGTCAAGAGGAATGGCTTTAGAAAGAATCGCAGATCTATTTTAATAGATTTCTATGATACTCTATTAATCCATCAATAGGTCTTCTAATAATACTACCTATAATAACATTGTGTTTTTTTGCAATTTTATTAATAATATCTGAAGAGAAATACGCAATAGATCCTACAAAGTGAACTGGAACTGTTTTATGATTTTCAAATACTCGTATTTTATTTTTAAAAAAATCTTTGATTCCTTTTTGGATTACGTAATTAAAATAATCATTACGTTCGTTTCTAAATATGAATTCGGCAAAAGAGGCTAAATATGCATTTGGATTCTCTTTTTTATATATATTTAGTTTTATTGTATCAGGATCTAAATTGAAATTTTCAGAGAATTTAATTCGTAAATATTCTGGCATTTTTTTATAAAAATAATCTCTTATTAATTTCTTTCCAAAATAATTTCCGCTGGCTTCATCCATCAAAATATAACCTAAAGATGGAACTACATTTTCAACCGTTTTACCATCAAAAAAAGAACTATTTGAACCTGTTCCTAAAATACAAACTATTCCTGGGTCTGAAGTTGTTGCATATACTGCAGCATAGGTATCTTCTTTAACAGTTACTGTAGAATTAGTAAAATAAGATTTAAAAATTTCTTGAAGAATTAGCCTTGGTGTTTCTGTACCACAACCTGCTCCATAAAAAAATAATTGATCAATTTTATTTTTAAAAACTTCTAAATCTTTATTCTCTAAAATTCGTTCTAAAAGAACATTCTCTTTAAAAACTGCTGGATTCAAACCTAAGGTCCTTGTTTTTATAACAATTTCACCAGTATTATCTAGTAAAATCCAATCACACTTTGTTGAGCCTCCATCAGCAATTAAAATCATATTAACTTTTTTATAATGAATTAATATGAACTGATAAATCTACCAATTTAGAAGAATATCCATATTCATTATCATACCAAGAAATTAATTTAACAAAATTATCATTAAGTGCCATAGAAGCATTTACATCAAAAGTACTTGTTTTTGGCTCAGAAACAAAATCTTGAGAAACAACACCCTCTTCAGTATAACCTAATATTCCTTTCAATTCATTTTCAGAGGCATCCTTCAACGCTTTTTTAACTTCTTCCCATGAAGCACTTTTTTCCAAACGACATGTTAAATCTACTACCGATACATCAACTGTAGGAACTCTAAATGCCATTCCTGTTAATTTTCCGTTCAATTCAGGAATTACTTTCCCTACTGCTTTTGCTGCTCCGGTAGAAGCTGGAACAATATTATTTAAAGATGAACGTCCTAATCTATAATCTTTTCTTGAAGGTCCATCTACTGTAAACTGAGTTGCAGTCGCTGCATGAACAGTAGTCATTAAACCTTCTACAATTCCAAACTTATCATTAATAACTTTTGCCAACGGTGCAAGACAGTTAGTCGTACAAGATGCGTTAGAAACAATAGTATCAGTAGATTTAGCATCTTTATGATTAACACCCATAACAAACATTGGTGCATCAGCCGATGGTGCAGAGATTACTACTTTCTTAGCTCCAGCATCTAAATGTGCTTGTGCTTTTCCTAAAGTTGTAAATATCCCTGTACAATCCATAACGATATCCGCTCCAATTGCATCCCACTTTAAATCTGCAGGATTTCTTTCGGCAGTAACTCTAATTTCATTTCCATTTACAACTAGATTTCCATTTTCAACTTCAATAGTTCCATCAAATCTTCCATGCACAGAATCATATTTCAATAAATAGGCTAAGTGCTCTACATCTAATAAATCATTTACTCCTACAATTTTTACATTTGGGTTGTTCATTGCAATTCTTAAAGCAATTCTTCCTATTCTTCCAAAACCATTAATTCCAATTTTTGTTTCTGACATTTTCTTTTTTATAAATGTTTAAGTGCTCATTATATCTGAAACACGCAATAATTCTAAATTTATTTTTGACTTCCCTTTAATAGCATTCTCTAAAGGAGTTAACTCAATTTTATTATTTAATAAGCCCACCATATAATTGGTCTGCCCTTCTAGTAATGATTCTACAGCCTTCACTCCCATTCTACTCGCTAGCACCCGATCAAAACAAGATGGTGACCCTCCTCTTTGCATATGACCTAAAACAGAAACACGCACATCATAACCTTCCATGTTTTCATCAACATAATCTTTTAGTTCAAAAATATTCTTACCTATTTTATCACCTTCTGCAACAACAACGATACTTGAACTTTTGCCAGACTTTCTACTTCTATTCAAAGATTCTACAAGTCTATCTAAACCAAGATCTTCCTCAGGAATTAAAATTTCTTCGGCTCCACCAGCAATTCCAACATTTAATGCAATATGCCCTACATCTCTCCCCATAACCTCAATGAAAAATAATCGATTATGAGAACTTGCAGTATCTCGTATTTTATCAATTGCATCAACAACGGTGTTTAATGCAGTGTCAAATCCAAGTGTATGTGAAGTTCCAAAAATATCATTATCTATAGTCCCTGGAATACCAATAATTGGAAAATTAAATTCTTGATTGAAAATCATTGCTCCAGTAAATGTTCCGTCTCCTCCAATCACTACTAAACCATTTACCTTTTCCTCTTGTAACTTATCAAAAGCCTTTTGTCTTCCTTCCTTAGTTTTAAACTCAAGAGACCTGGCAGATTTTAAAATCGTACCCCCTTTATTAATAATACTCTTAACACTTCGTGCGTCAAAAGACTCAAAATCCCCTTCCATTAACCCTTCATATCCACGGTAAACTCCAACACAGTCAATATGGTGATATGCACAAGTTCTTACTACCGAACGAATTGCAGCATTCATTCCTGGAGAATCGCCTCCTGAAGTTAAAACTGCTATTTTTTTTATTGTATTATTCATAATATCTGTTCAACAAAATTATTTCTTATTCGTATTATATCCTATTTAATTGACTATAAACTGCTATAACGTTTTCGTTGTAATTTAAGTAGAATTTTACTTTTCAGCAACTATAGGTTTTTGAAAAACCATACCTAAAAAAGCTTCAAATGCTTCCCAGTATTTTTCATTTCCTTCTGTAGATTTCCAAAGTGCTCTAGAGCCGTGAACACCTTCGAACGGTGGTTGAAAATGAAACTTAAAACCATCTACCATAACAATATTAAGGTCTTCTACTTGCTTTATTTCTTTTTGAGATGATGTTACAAAGATTGGCCTAATAAATCCTTGCAATTTATCTTTCATAGAAATTCCTTTTAAATATTCTCCTGGACTAAACGATGCTATAGCTCTCACTTTTGGATTGTCTTTCCCAATTAATAAAACTAATGAAGCTGAATATGAGCTACCTACAATTATTACAGGCTCATTTCCATTCATGCCAAACAAATAATCAATAGCGGCTTCAATATCTTGTTGTGCATCTAAATAAGTTGTTGGCAAACCTTTATCTTCCGCTCTTTGTGCAGTTTCATTTCTTATTTCATTAGCAATATTTCCAGAACGTTGATCTATAGCTAAGCTTGAAAAGCCTAACTTATTTAACCTTAATGCGGTATCTTTATATTCACCTCTACTAAAACCTGCTTGATGACATAATAATATAGTTGGTTTTTTTCCATTAACTTCATACAAGTCTGCCGAAATCAATAGACCATCTTTTGACGGAAATGTGGTTTTTACAACATATATATTTGGCTCTGCTTGATCTTTTTCTATCTTAATTTCTTCTTCCTTAATCGGTTTTTTTTCTTTTGTTTTACAAGAAACCACTATTGCAATAACAACTAAAAATAGTATATATTTCTTCATCCTTAAACTCTATAGTTGTCAGCTTTCCAATTTTTAATTGATTCTTTTATATCTTTTTCTGATAAACTTTCAGAAACTGCTTTTTTAGCCAAGTCAGGAAACTCCTCATCTGAAGCAAATCGCAATCCAATTATTTGTCGCATTGTAAGATCATTACTTAAAGGTTTTCCCGTTAATAAATAATGACGAAAATTTTCTTCTACTTTGATGGATCTATCCTGTGCTTTAAGAGAAAAAGAACGCGCATAAAAAGAAAGAAATAATAAAATAACAGCCGCTAAAATCAATAATGTCGCGGAATAAAAGTTTTCATGTCCAGATTTTATAGCATTTATTATTCCCCCAATTAACATTGCCATTATTAAAATAAACAATACATAATGATATCCCGGAACCATTCTACCATGATTTTTATAATTTTGTGTTTTCATATAAGTTATATTTTCAATTGTTAAATGTAAATATACTATTTAATAAAAACAGTGTAAATAAAAAAAAGCTTGCATTTATGAACGTTTTAACTTAGATGAGCAATGAGGGATTAAATAGGTTACAAAAAAGACCTTACAAATAAAATGTAATGTGATGAATTCTAACGGTTTATTTTATTTTCGCTATCTTTCTGAAATATTAACAAACAAACTAACTTTATTATGAACAAAATTTTTAACCAAATTCTTGATTTCCCTCAAATGGTAAATCAAAAAATTTTTAATTCAAAATTAAATTCCGTAGTGGATGATTTCGATTCTCAAAATGGGATTAGATTTTACGCCAAAACAATTTATCAAGTAGCAGCTTTAATTGTTCTGCTTGCAATGGAGTATGCTATAATAATGGGAGCATTGGATTATTTTCAAAATTCAGACGCTTCTATGTTAAGTAAAGCCGGAAGTATTCTTACCTTTATTTTACTAGCTTATTCAGCATTCCCTATTGCTAATGTTATTAGATCAAGAGGCGATAGTTTAGGTGGGGCACACAATGGTATGGTCGAATTTATTTTTAAAGACTTTGTCTTAACTAATATAAGAATAATCGGAGAAGTTATAGCAATTGCAGGTTTATTTGTTGCATTCACCTCAACGCTATCTTTTCTGTTTGACAGTTCGTTAATGAATTCATCAGGAAACTCAATGCTTGGCTCTATTAGTCCATTGTATGAATTACCTGCAGGTGCAATATCTGAATTATCATCAATGGTTCATCTAGATTATTTATCAGATCAATTAAATTCTTTTATTACTTATAAATTAGATGCTAGCCAAACTTTTGGTAACGGATGGAATTTTGATAATTTAGGAATGGTAGCAAATTCATATATTAATGTAGTGATAGGTCTTGCTGTATTATATGTTAATTTAGCAATATATAAATTTTTATATAGCATTATAGCAGCATTGGTTAATTTTGTACCAAGACTTGCTATTCCATTATCAATAAAAAATAACTAATACTTTTCTTCGGAATTTTATTTAATAATTAAGCGAAAGCCTTCAACTTGTTTGGAGGCTTTTTGTTTTACGCAATACAAACTAGATTCCTTTCTATCCCCAAACAATCTAAATCCACAACCTCTCTAACAATTCTTCTAAGCATTTATGTAATGCTTTTGCACAATGCGTTAGACATAACTCTATTCTTGGTTATTTAAACAGGCTATATTGGATCCTATCCTACATACCTTGTATTACAGTATAGATTATAATATTTAGATATATGCTGACTTTGAAGAATATAATACAACAAGTCTTTTGAAAATTTTAATCCATAAAAAAAGCCTCCATTTCTAGAAGCTTTTTAACTTAAGTGGGCAATGAGGGATTCGAACCCCCGACCCCCTCGGTGTAAACGAGGTGCT
>CAWVTS010000014.1:0-25934 GCA_963933045.1 uncultured Lutibacter sp.
CTTGGATAATGTTGCTGGATGGATTTTGGAATTAGATAGAGGTGAGGGAATCCCTTGGAAAGGTAATTATTCATCTTGGTTAGAGCAAAAAGGAAATAGACTTAAACAAGAAGAAAAAACAGCTTCGAAACGTCAAAAAACATTAGAGCGAGAGTTAGAATGGGTACGTCAAGGAGTAAAAGGACGTCAGTCAAAATCAAAAGCTCGTTTGGCGAATTATGATAAGTTGATGAGTCAAGATCAAAATAAAATTGATGAGAAATTAGAAATTTATATTCCTAATGGTCCAAGACTTGGAACAAATGTGATTGATGCAAAAGGTGTTTCGAAAGCATTTGGAGAAAAGTTATTATATGATGATCTTAATTTTTCATTACCTCCTAATGGTATTGTAGGAATTATAGGCCCCAATGGAGCAGGTAAAACGACTATCTTCAAAATGATAATGGGAGAAGAGAAACCTGATAATGGAGAATTTGAAGTAGGAGATACTACTAAAATAGCTTATGTAGATCAATCACATTCAAATATTGATGCTGATAAATCTATTTGGGAAAATTTTTCTGATGGACAGGACCTAGTGATGATGGGAGGAAAAATGGTGAATTCTAGAGCGTATCTAAGCCGTTTCAATTTTGCAGGTTCTGAGCAAAATAAAAAAGTAAGCGCATTGTCTGGAGGAGAGCGTAATAGACTGCATCTAGCAATGACATTAAAAGAAGAAGGAAATGTATTGTTATTAGATGAGCCAACAAATGATTTGGATATAAATACTTTAAGGGCTTTGGAAGAAGGTTTAGAGAACTTTGCAGGTTGTGCTGTTGTAATTTCGCATGATAGATGGTTTTTAGATAGAATTTGTACACATATATTAGCCTTTGAAGGTGATTCTCAGGTTTATTATTTTGAAGGTTCTTTTTCAGAATATGAAGAAAATAAAAAGAAACGTCTAGGTGGCGATTTAATTCCTAGAAGAATAAAGTATAAAAAATTAACTCGATAAAATAATAGCCCAACTTAAGTTGGGCTATTATTTTTTGTTAAATATTGTTCTTTTTTTAGTCTACTTAATTGAACACTAGATATTCCTAAATGGGAGGCAATTTGTTTTTGAGAAATTAAATTATCAATTTTTGGAATCCTCTTTTTTAAAGTCAAATATCTGTCAATTGCCAAAAGGCTAATCAGTTCAATTTCTCTTTTTTCAGTTGAAATGAAAAAACTTTCAAGAATTTTTCTATATAGAATATTTAATTCAAGTGAATTTTCAGTTAATTTTATAAAATCATAATAATTACAACTTACAATTCTGCATTCAGTTAGACATTCAATTGCTATAAAGGATTTCTTTTTAGTAATTAATGCAGGAAAAGCTGCGAAGTAGTTATTATCATGAAAAATAAAGCAGCTATACTCTTTGCTGTTTCTAATTTCATAGGAACGTACAATCCCATAAAATAAAAAATAAAAATGATCCGTTCTATTGCCAATTTCAACTATTTTTTCTTTAGCAGAATAGTTTTTTATCTCAATTAATGGATTCAACTTTATCCAAGACTCTCTTGATAGAGGATGGGTTTTGTTTATTTGTTCTATTAATTTATCCATTACCTTAAATATTTTTTAGTTTCTTTCTAATTCTACTTAATTGTATAGAGGTAATTGCTAAATGATTTGCTATTTGTTTTTGAGGAATTAAGATATCTATATCTATAATTTGCTCTCTTAACTCTAAATATCTCTCTGTCGCATTTAAAGTTAAATGATCTAATGATCTTTTATAATTAGTTAAATAAAGTTTCTCTAAATTTTTTATATGAAAAGAGGCTAGATCATTATTATTTTCAACTAATGAGATGAATTTTTCATATTCAAACTCAATCACTTCACAATCGGTTAAACACTCAATAGTATATTTAGATGGCTTTTTAGAAATAAGTCCTGTAAAGCATCCAATAATATCTCCACTAGTAAAAATTGCTTTATTATATTCCTTTTCTTTAGGGAGGACTATAAATATTCTAGCAATACCAGATTTTAAAAAACTAATTTTATGAGGTGTAATCCCTATTTTACAAATTAAATATTTAGCTAAATATTTTTTTTCGATTAGTATTTTACTAAATTCATTAATAGTTTGTTGAGAAAGGGGATGAACACTTTTTATGTGCTTTATAAACTGATCCATTGGGACAATGAATTAATAATTATTTTACTAATATAATAAATAAATAAGATTAAAGAGTTAGTAATTGTGTTAAAAAATTGATTTTCAATTTAATATATCTAAAATACAGTTCTTTTTTAGGTAAATTTCAGTACTAGGGCCTTCCATAAAAAGTAAATCAAGTATGCTCAAATTTGAAATAAAACCATGTTTATTTTCAAAAACTTGAGTGTATGGTTTTAGATCGTAATTAAGTTCTTTTCTTGCAACTGCTAAACTTCTAAAATCTTTCAAATCTGAATCTATATTATATATTGAAGTTTTAGAATATGTAATTTCTTCTTGCATTGAACTCATGATAAATTCATGACATTTTATATTAAAATCTAATAAAAACTCCTGTTTTTGTTCATAAAGTGGTCTTAAATCATCTTCATAAAATTCAAAAAATGGCGAAGATCTATAAACTGTTTGAAGCGTTCTTAAATGTTGTTGTTGCCAATTAGAACTATTATCAATCTTTATATCTCTTGACTTCTGTCTTGTGTTTTTGTTGTGTATAGTTGAAATGTTGAGTTGTAATTTCCCACTTGCACTGTAAATATTGCAACGATTTCTATAGGTCTGTTTTTGAAAATTATCATCTACTTCAAATACAATTGTATCGCTTTTTGTCATTGCAATGTATTGTATAATTGGCGCAAAATATGTTGGGATAAATAACAAGATTTATGGTTTTTTCTTCTTTTTGATAAAATTGCTATAGACTATCCAAACACCTAATAATCCTAAAAAGTAATAAAGGTAAGATACCGGATTCCCACTTCCGTGAACTGTTGTAAAGAAACGTTCCCAACGAGGTTTTCCACCACTCCAAGGCATACCATTCTTAAAACTCATCCAAATGAAAACAGGTTTTCCTACAACATGATCCATTGGTGTAAAGCCCCAAAAACGTGCGTCTAATGAACTTTGTCGGTTGTCACCCATCATCCAATAATAATCTTGTTTAAAAGTATAATTGGTTGCTTTTTTGCCATCAATATAGACTTCGTTATTATTAAAAGTGACATCATTATGATTTCCATATTCTTTAATTAAGTTCTTATAAAACGGAATAGATTTTTCGTTCAATTCAACTGTCTCTCCCTTTTTCGGAATATATATTGGGCCGTAATTATCTATTGTCCAAGCATACTGTTCATTATGAGGGAAAATTCTATTATTATAATTTCCTGCCGGTTCTATTTTTCTTGTAATACTTTTTACAGAAGGATTCTTTTTTAATAATTTCAAATCATCTTCAGATAGATTTAAAATGTATTTGCCTTCTTTAGAAACATAACCTTCCCTAACATTATAACGCTCTCTAATGCTTCTACTATTTAATTGTTTTCCATCTGTATCTACTTCATAAAAAAATTGTGGTTTTGCTCTGTCTGGCATTATAGAGCGTTCTCCATTGATGTAAATATCTCCATTAATTATTTGTAGCGAGTCACCTGCAATAGCAACACAGCGCTTAACATAATTGGTTTTTTTATCAATAGGTTTGTATGTGAATTTTCCAGAATTATCTCCCCACATTGTCGCTAAAGTATCTGCAGGCCAGTTAAAAACAACAATTTCATTACGTTTTATTTTTTGTAATCCAGGTAATCTGTAATGTGGAAGTTGTGGTTTTTTTAAATATGAACCTTTACTTATTAACGGTATAGAGTCATGTACCATAGGCAGGGCAATTGGAGTCATAGGTACTCTTGCTCCATAATGAAACTTACTTACAAGTAGAAAATCTCCAACCAATAATGACTTTTCTAAAGATGATGTAGGAATTACGTATGGACGCATGAAATACGTGTGTACTAATGTTGCAGCAATAACAGCAAAGGCAATGGAACTAATCCAATCACCAAGGCCACTTTGAGGCTCTAAACTTCTGTTTTTAACATATTTTACATCTGCTACATAATTGATATAATAAATATAAAAGCCAAGAGTAAGCAAAACTAAAATAGAATCTAATCTTGATTTTTTTCCAAAACTTCTGATTGTTTCAATCCATATTACAGGGAACATCAATAAATTAATAATAGGAATAAAAAGTAAAATTATCCACCATTTTGGTCTATTTATAATTTTCATTAATACAATACTATTGTATACTGGAATTATAGCTTCCCACCATTTTCTTCCTGCTTTTTCGTATAGTTTCCATGTGCCAAAAAAGTGAATTACTTGTATAAGTAAGAAAAATAGTATTAATTGTATTGCTGTCATAAATTTTTATTTAAATCCCTAAAACATCTTTCATTGTATAAACCCCTTTCTTGTCTACTAGCCATTCGGCAGCAACTACTGCTCCTAATGCAAAACCTTCTCGATTATGCGCTGTGTGGTTTATATTTATAGTGTCAATTTCTGATGAATAAGATATTGTATGTGTTCCAGTTACTTCTGGAATTCTTTTCGCTGTTATTGGTAGTGTTTTTTGATCATTTGTTACATCTAATGACCAATTGTTTTTCTTTGTATGTTTTATTATGCCTTCTGCTAGTGTGATTGCTGTTCCACTTGGAGCGTCTAATTTTTTTGTATGATGTATTTCTTCAATGGAAATATTATAATTATTTAAATTAGACATCATTTTAGCAAGTTGCTCATTTAATTCAAAGAATATATGAACTCCTAAACTAAAGTTTGTTGCAGTTATAAATGCACCCTTTTTTTGAATGCACAATTCTGTAATTTCTTCAATGCGATTATGCCATCCTGTAGTTCCAGAAATCACAGGAACATTATTGTTGAAGCATTTTATTATATTAACTTCTGCAGATGAAGGGATGCTGAAATCAATCGCAATATCGGCAATTGAAACATCATAGTTGATTGTTTTCGAATCAACAATTAAAACGATTTCATGACCTCGGTTTAGAGCAATTTTTTCAATTGCTTTTCCCATTTGGCCATATCCTAGTAATGCTATTTTCATTATTGAAAGCTATAGGATAATGAAATGCCTGCTGTGACTTGATTTGTAATAGGATCAATTAATATCTGAGGTTTAAATGCTAAATTGTCATCAGTATTTAATTGTTTTAAATGGGCATCTACACTTGCTTCAACAATTTGTAAGGCATACATTCCAATTGTAATAAATAGTGATAAATCTCTATCTTCTTTAAACCTTGTTTGAGCACGTTCTAGTGCGTCATCTGTCAATAAGACATTTCCATTTAATCCATCAAATTCATGAGACTTTCCTGATCGCATTGATTTAAATGCATCGCGATATCTGTTATATTGTTTGTTATTATAAATGTAAAACCCTGTTGAAGTCCCTAGTACACCATAAACAATTGGAATTTTCCAATACTTTTTATTATATGCTTGCCCAAGCCCTGGAAGTATTGCAGAGTAAAATGCTGCAGTAGAAGGTGCTAAAGGATTTATTACATCATCAATTGTTGGAATGGTATCACTAATGATTAAGTCATTTTCTTGAGAGAATGAAAAAAAACTATTCAAAAGAATGAAACTAAAGAAAAGATATTTGAATTTTAATCCCACGTTTATTGTAATAGTTTTTTAATTCTTAAAAAATCTTCTTCCGAACTAAACGGAATGGTGATTTTCCCTTTATTTCTATCAGATACTTTTACGTTTACACTACAATTTAAATATCCTTCAATTCCATTTAAACTGTTTTTTATATAAAACGGAAGATGTGCTTTTTTTACAATTTCTTTTTCTGGACCACCATCTTTTATACTTTTAACTAAATCTTCAGTTTGTCTTACTGAAAGTTTTAATTTTAATATTTTTTCATAGATAGCTAATTGTTCTTCTGGATTTTCAATATTTATTATTGCTCTTCCATGACCCATTGAAATAAATCTATCACGAATTCCTGTTTGAATGATTGGGTCTAATTTTAATAACCTTAAGTAATTAGAAATGGTAGAACGTTTTTTACCAACTCGTTTACTCATTTCTTCTTGAGTCAAATTAATTTCATCAATTAATCGTTGATATGATAAAGCAATTTCAATAGGATCTAAATTTGTTCGTTGAATATTTTCAACTAATGCCATTTCTAGCATTTCTTGATCGTTTGCAATTCTTATGTAGGCAGGAATAGTTTTATTTTCAATTAATTTTGAAGCTCTAAAACGACGTTCTCCAGAAACTAATTGAAATTTATTGTCATCAATTTTTCTAACAGTAATTGGCTGAATTACACCTAATTGTTTTATAGATGTTGCTAATTCTCTTAAAGCCTCTCCGTCAAAATGAAATCTTGGTTGATAAGGGTTAACTTCAATTGAAGTTAACTCTATTTCAATTATACTTCCGACAAGTTTGTCTGTATTTACATCTTTTAATAATGCTGACAATCCTCTACCTAAAGCTTGTTTTTTAGTCGCTTTTGCCATTATTTAGTATTCTTTTTAAGAATTTCATTTGCTAAATTAATATAATTTTCGGCTCCTCGACTTGTTGCGTCATATTTTATGATACTTTCACCATAACTAGGTGCTTCACTTAAACGAACATTTCGTTGGATAATTGTTTTGAAAACCATATTGTCAAAGTGCTTTTTTACTTCATCTACCACTTGATTAGAGAGTCTTAATCTAGAATCATACATAGTTAGTAATAAGCCCTCGATCTCTAAATCTTTATTGTGTAGACTTTGAACACTTTTAATTGTGTTTAATAATTTCCCTAAACCTTCTAAAGCAAAGTACTCACATTGAATTGGAATTAAGACACTATCTGCAGCGGTAAGAGAATTTAATGTTATTAAACCTAATGATGGCGCACAATCAATTAAAATATAATCGTAATCATCTTTTACTTCTTCTAATGCTTTTTTAAGCATATACTCCCGCTCTTCTTTGTCTACAAGTTCTATCTCAATAGCCACTAAATCGATATGAGAAGGAATGATATCAACATTTGGGGAGTTTGTTTTAATAATTGCTTCTTTTGCAGATGTTTTATGTTCCAATAATTGATAGGTGCCAGTTTCAATAGTTTCAACATCAATACCTAGTCCAGATGTAGCATTAGCCTGTGGGTCTGCATCAATAAGTAATACTTTTTTTTCTAAAACACCTAGTGAAGCTGCTAAATTTACAGCTGTTGTTGTTTTACCAACACCACCTTTTTGATTTGCAATTGCAATTATTTTTCCCATAGAATTGTGAGGTTATAAAGATGTAAAAATACAATTATTTATGACTTTTAAAAGTAGAAGATGTTAACAATTTGTTAGTCTTTACTAACTAAATCGGTTAAAGAAAGGTCTAAAGTAGGATATTTAAACTTGAAACCTGTTTGTGAAATTTTCTCAGAAGAAACTCTGCTACCTTCTGTGATTATTTTTGACATGTCTCCAAGAATTAATTTTAAAATTACGCCTGGAACTTTTGGTAACCAAATTGACTTGTTAAGAGATGTCGCAATTTTCTGCGTAAAAGATTGATTGTTTAAATGTTCTGGAGCAACAGCATTATATATATTGCTGATTTTTGTGTTTTCTATCGAGTGGATATACATTTCACATAAATCATCAATATGAATCCATGGCATGTATTGTTTTCCCGAACCAATAGCCGAACCAAAACCTAGTCTTATTGGCTTAACTAATTTCTCTAGTACTCCACCATTTTTAGATAGCACAACTCCTGTTCTTAATTTCACAACTCTTATTCCAAAGTTTTTGAATTCATTTGCAGCTCCCTCCCATAACTCACAAACTCTTCCTAAGAAATCATGTGCGAAAGAATCATTTTCTGTAAATATTTTTTCTGAAGTTATTGTGCCATAGCAATTTACTCCTGAGGCTGAAATAAAAGCTTTTATTTTTGTATTCTTTGGATCAATTGATTTTAAAAGTAGTTTTGTAGAGTTTACACGGCTGTCAATAATTTCTTTCTTCCTTTTGTTTGTCCATCTTTTATCTGCAACTCCAGCACCAGCCAAATGAATTATATAATCAACGTCTAAAATAAATTCCTTGTCAATAGTTTGATTTTCAATATCCCAACAGTAAAATTGAATAGAATCACTAGCTTTTCTATTTCTACTTAGCACAGAAACAGCATACCCTTTGGCGAGAAGTTTTTTTGATAATGCTCTTCCTATAAGCCCTGTTCCGCCTGTTATTAAAACTCGTTCCATTTTTATATTTTCTCTGGAATATTCTCTAATGTTTTTAATAAGTAACTCCAATATTTTTGAGTAGAACTAATTGATGCTCTTTCATCTGGTGAGTGTGCACCTTTAATTGTTGGTCCAAAAGAGATCATATCCATTTCCGGATAATGAGTTCCTAAAAGACCACATTCTAGTCCTGCATGGCAAGCCAAAATATTAGCTTTTTCATTAAACATGTCTTGATATACCTTTTTCATTACTTTTAAAATAGCTGAGTCTGGGTTTGGTTTCCATCCAGGATAAGAACCTCCGAATTCAACATTAAAATTGGCTAACTCAAAAGAAGATTTTAGTGTATAAGCTAAATCCCATTTTCCAGATTCAACAGAAGAACGTGTCAAACAGCCAATTTTTATAGCACCATCTTTTACGATTACTCGTGCAATGTTATTTGATGTTTCTACTAAATTTTCAATATCTGGACTCATTCTAAAAACACCATTATATGCAGAGTAAGTGGCGTTTATAAGTAATTTTTGTTCTTTTTTTGAAAGTGTACCTTGAGGCGAGTCAGTTTTAGTAATGGAAATTTCTAAATCAGATTCTATGGTATTAAATTCATTTATAATTTCCGATTTTATTTTTTCAAATTCGTTTATAAATGCGTTATCATTTTCTGTAACTATAGTAGCGTTACTCTCTCTAGGTATTGCATTTCTCAAACTTCCTCCATCAATATTAGCAATTAGAGAATTTTCAATTGTTGCATACAAAACTCTATTCATTAACTTGTTTGCATTCCCAAAGCCTTTAATGATATCCATACCAGAATGTCCACCTTGAAGACCTTTAACGGTAATTTTATAAGCAATAGAATTTGCTGAAACACTTTCAAGAACATATGTTTTTTTTGCTGTAACATCAACGCCTCCAGCACATCCAACACCTATTTCATCATCATCTTCAGTGTCTAAATTTAATAAAATTTCTCCTTCTAAATATCCGCCTTCAAGCCCCATTGCACCTGTCATTCCAGTTTCTTCATCAATTGTAAAAAGTGCTTCAATTGCAGGATGAGGAATATCGGTGGATTCTAAGATACTCATAATGGAAGCAACACCTAAACCGTTATCTGCCCCTAAAGTTGTTCCGTCTGCACGAACCCAATCTCCATCAACATACATTTTTATACCCTCTGTATCGAAATCAAAGATAGTATCATTATTTTTTTGATGAACCATATCTAAATGACTTTGCATCACAATTGCTTTGCGATTTTCCATGCCTTTAGTTGCGGGTTTTTTGATAATTACATTTTGAACTGGATCTATGATCGTTTTTAGACCTAATTTTTTACCAAAATCAACGATAAAAGCAATTACTCGCTCTTCTTTTTTTGAAGCTCTTGGTATTGCGTTTAAATCTGCAAAATTATTCCAAACTCTTTTTGGCTCTAGGTTTCTTATATCTGTATTCATTATTTCAAATTTTAAGGTCAACAAAGGTACTTAAAATGACTACCAAAAACTAATCAATAGTTATTACAGATTCCTCTATTGGAATTCGAACCTTTTTTAATGAACTCATCATGTCGTCTTCTGCTCTAAAGCCAACAGGAAGTAGTAAAACTGATTTTAAATGAAGTGCTTTTAGATTCAAAATCTCATCGTATTTAATTGAATTAAAACCTTCCATTGGACACGAATCAATCTCTTCAAAAGCACATACAGTCATTAATTTACCTAAAGAAATATACGCCTGATTTATGGATGATTTTTCTGTTTCCTCGGTTGATTTAGTACTTATAGTTTCTTTAAGAAATGCTCTAAAATCTTTAATTACAGTTTCAGGAGTTCCTCTTTCTTTTTTCTCTAAATCAAACTTTTCATCAATATAATTTTCATCAATATTTGTTTTTATACAGATTATTAGAAGATGAGAACATTCTGTAACTTGAGATTGGTTAAATGAATGTTCTTGTAGAGAGTTTTTTATCTCTTGGTTTTTTAAAACAATTAGTTTTAGAGGTTGCAGACCATAAGATGTTGCGGTTAAATTGAACGTATTTTTTAATATGTCTATTTGACTTTCTGATAGTCTTTTAGACGTGTCAAATTTTTTGGTTGCATATCGCCACTTTAATTTATCAATACTATTCATAATCTTTAACTTTAATGCAAATAACGATAAAAATTGGAATTGAATAAATTCTATTAGATTGTATTTTTTGATACTCATATAAATAATGTATATTTAACTCTTAGTTGCTGCTATGAAAGAAGATTTTTTGCATTACTTGTGGAAACACAAACTGTTTTTCACATCAAATTTAAAAACTACAAATGACGAACTTGTTTCTATTTCATCTGTAGGGAATCATAATCATAATTCTGGACCAGATTTTTTTAATGCTCAACTGAGAATAGGAGAGCAGTTATGGGCTGGAAATGTTGAAATTCATTTAAAATCTTCGGATTGGTATCTGCATAATCATGAAATGGATTCTAATTATGACACTGTTATCTTACATGTTGTTTGGGAGCACGATATCGAAATTCATACGAATGTAAATAGTGTAATTCCTACTTTAGAGTTGAAAAACTTCGTTTCTGATGAATTAATCAAAAATTATCAAAAATTATTTTCCAAATCTCAAAAATGGATTAATTGCGAAAGAGATATTCATTCGGTTGATTCTTTTGTTGTTGAGAATTGGTTAGAGCGATTGTACTTTGAAAGACTAGAGCAAAAAGCAATTTTAATAACTAAACTCCTTAAGGAAACAAACTATGATTGGGAAGCGGTTTTATTTCAATTATTAGCACGTAATTTTGGTTTAAAAGTTAATGGTGATATATTTTTTGAAATGGCTAAAAACTTGAATTTTGCTATTGTTAGAAAAGAAGCCACTTCTCAGCAGAATTTAGAAAGTTTGTTTTTTGGTCAACTGGGAATGTTAAATAACTCTGGAGAAGATTCATATTTCAATCTTTTGAAAAGTGAATATGCATATCAAATAAAAAAATATAAACTGATATCAAATAAATCTTCAGTACAATTTTTTAGGTTAAGACCTATTAATTTTCCAACGATTAGAATTTCTCAATTGGCTAGTTTATATAGTTTGCAACAAAACTTATTTTCAAAATGTATAGAGAAAGAGAGTTTAAAAGAATACTACGATTTGTTTTCTGTAACTACTTCTGAGTTTTGGAATACACATTATACTTTTGAAAAAGAGTCTCCAAAAAAGGCGAAGAAATTATCTAATGCATTTGTTGATTTATTGCTAATCAATACTATTATCCCTTTAAGATTTGTGTATCAAAAACACATTGGTAATTTTGAGGAAACGGATATTTTAAATTTAATTAAAGAAATAAAGCCAGAGAAGAATAGTATTATTAATAAATATAATATACTAAAAATTAAATCTGAGAGTGCATTTCAAACTCAAGCTTTATTAGAACTTAAAAACGAAAATTGTGCACAACAAAAATGTTTGCAATGCGCAATTGGAAATCATTTATTAAAGAATTAATACTTCGCTGACTGTCCTTTTTTAGGAGTAGACTTTTTTATAAAATCTCTAATATCTTGATTTGAAGATTGTAAATCTTCACTTCTCAAATACATCATATGTCCGCTTCTATAGCCTTTAAAATCAAATCTATTTTTCATTTTTCCGCTTGGATCAGTTTGCCACATTGAGTATTTTGCTCCAAAATAAGTTGTTGCTCCATCATAATAGCCACTTTGAACTAATACATGTAAAAACGGGTTTTCCGCCATGGCTTGTCTTAAATCTTCTCTTGTATTATTGTTTCTTCTATCCCAAGGATTTACATCGCCAAACATATTGTATTTTAAATCTGTTTTATAATTCAAATGCTCTCTTAGATAGTAATTAATTGCTGGAGTAAAAGAATGTAACCATGAAGTTAATTCTGCATTATAGTCTGGTCTTGATCCAGTTTCTTTTTTATCTATACCTATGTATCTCGAATCTAATCTTCCAATTGTTTCACCAGTTGTATTTCTTAATAATTCTTTCCAGAAAAACCCTGTACTTACATCTAAATTGTTTTGTAAAATAGATTTTTTTGATATTCCAGAGTAATATGACATTTTTTCCGCGATATGATTTTTTTCTTTTTCAGAAATAAATCCACCTTTTGTTAACGCAGGGATTAAAGAATTGATAGCGAAATTTTCTGCTTCTGGCAAAACATCTAATAAGTCTTTACTTTGTAATTCTTTTGGTAGCATTTTGTGATGCCATGCCGCAGCAGTAAAGTAGGGTAGGTTTGTTCCGGATTGGATAGGTACATCAGAATTAAAAACCAAATAATCTGCAGGAGAAACCATTATGACTCCATTGATATACATCCATTGTGATTCTTGAAGTTCTAGTGCTAACCCTGCAACTCGTGTTCCTCCATAACTTTCTCCAATAATATATTTTGGTGACCTCCAACGATTATTTCTAGTAACAAACGTGTTTATCCATTCTGCTAAATATTTTATGTCAGCATTTATTCCAAAGAATTTTTTTCTATCAGGATATTTACCCTCTTTATCTTTAATCATTCTTGAGTATCCTGTATTCACAGGATTTACATAAACTATATCTGCAACATCTAAAATTGAATATGGATTGGTTTTGACTCCATAAGGCTGTAAAGGATACCCTTCATCATCAACATTCAAAATTTTTGGACCTGTATATGCAACATGCATCCAAACGGATGCTGAACCAGGACCTCCATTAAAAGAGATAACTAGTGGACGACTACTATCATCTTTTACATCACTTCGTTTATAATAGGTGTAATAAATTGAAGCAATTGCTTTTTCATCTTCCCAAACGGGTAGTGTTCCAGAATTAGCTGTATATGGAAAAGAGACACCTTTTATGGTTGTTGTGTGTTTGGTTGTGACTACAGAATCATTAGCAGTTACTCTATCTTGAGCAATTGTAAACGAAATAAATATAAGTGATAAAATGAATGAGAATAGTGAATTTTTCATAATTGATTTTACAGTGAAATTTAGAAGTATAAATATACACGAAATCAATTAATAAATAAAAAATTTAACTACCCTAGTTTAGGATATTTCGATGGTTTTACTTCATGCATCATGTTGTAAGCAACTTCAAAAATATCGTTCTCATTTGGTTTAGAGTAATAATCACCATCCGTTCCGTAAGCAGGTCTATGAGCTCTAGAGGCTAATGTTATTGGCTTACTATCAAGATATTGATACCCATTTTGATTTTCAATTATTTCTTGTAAAATGTATGCGGATCCTCCACCCGGAACATCTTCATCTATAATTAATAATCTATTTGTTTTTTGAAGACTCTTTACAATGTCATGATTGATATCAAAAGGTAATAAACTTTGAATGTCAATAATTTCAACATCAATATCAACTTGCAATAATTCTTTTGCTACTTCTTGGACTATTCTTAGCGTTGAGCCATATGATACAATAGTTATATCACTACCTTCTTTAACAGTTTCAACAACTCCAATTGGCGTTGTAAATTCTCCCAAATTCATAGGTAATTCTTCTTTTAAACGATATCCATTTAAGCATTCTATAACAAGTGCTGGTTCATTAGCTTGTAGTAATGTATTATAAAAACCTGCTGCTTTTGTCATGTTTCTAGGAACTAAGATATACATTCCTCTTAATGCTCCTAAAAGCATTCCCATAGGTGATCCTGAATGCCAAATACCTTCTAATCTATGACCACGAGTTCTAACAATAACTGGTGCAATTTGTTTTCCTATAGTTCTATATCTTAATGTGGCAATATCATCACTCATTATTTGAATCGCATAGATTAAATAATCTAAATATTGAATTTCTACAATAGGCCGTAACCCTCTCATAGCCATTCCAATTCCTTGACCCATAATACTAGCTTCACGAATTCCTGTATCAGAAACTCTGATATCCCCAAACTTCTCTTGCATTCCTTCTAAACCTTGATTCACATCACCAATGAATCCAACATCTTCACCAAAAGTCAATACTTCTGGATACTTATTGAAAATTGTTTCAAAATTATCTCTTAAAATTACGCGCGCATCTACAGAATTTGATTCATTAGAATATTGAGGAAGAATTTCTTTAATATTGGTAGCTGAATCTACAGAATCATCATATAAATCTGAACTGTATTTTTTTTGAATAGTTTTTTTTGAGTTTGATAACCATTCAATAAACTTTATTTTAGATTCAGAATTATCTCCAGATAAATATGGAAGTACTTTTCTGGCTAAAGTATAAAGTTCTTTTCTAGAAGGTTCGTTTAATGATTTTAAATCATTAACTATTTTGGTGATAAAGTTTTTATTAGAGCTAGTTAAAGCGGCTTTTTCAATATAGCTTACTCCTGCAATTAATTCTTCTTTTATAGGATTCGTAAATGCAGACCAAGCATCTCTTTTTGCTTTATTAACTTCTTTTTTTATTTGTTTTTCAATACTTATTAATTCCTCTTCATTTTTAACAAAGCGAAGCGTTTCACCATTATTGTCTAATTCGAAATCTAAAACCCATTCACGCATTTTGACATTACAATCGTATTCTCTTTCCCATTTTAAACGTTCTTCAGTTTTATAGCGTTCATGAGATCCAGAAGTAGAATGGCCTTGTGGTTGTGTTAATTGCGTCACATGAATTATTGCAGGAATGTGTTCATTTCTTACCAATTCTGCCACTTTATTATAGGTGTCAATTAATTGAACATAGTCCCAGCCATGTACAGTAACAATCTCATAGCCATTACTTTTTTTATCGCGTTTAAAGCCTTTTAATACTTCCGATATACTTTCTTTGGTAGTGTGATCTTTTGCATGTACAGAAATTCCATATTCATCATCCCAAATACTAACCAACATTGGTACTTGTAAAACTCCTGCAGCATTTATAGTTTCATAAAATAATCCTTCACTAGTACTTGCGTTTCCAATTGTTCCCCAAGCAATTTCATCCCCTTTATTTGAAAAGTTTTTACTGTGTTTTTGAACAACATCTAAATTTCTATATACTTTAGAGGCTTGGGCTAAACCTAATAATCGAGGCATTTGAGATGCTGTAGAAGAAATATCTGAAGAAGTGTTATATTGTTTAGTTAAGTTTTTCCATGACCCATCTTCATTAATACTATGAGTAGCAAAATGGCCTCCCATTTGGCGCCCACCAGAATAAGGTTCAACTTTAATATCAGGATGTGCATATAAACCAGCAAAAAATTCGCGAGGACTTAATAAATCCAAAGCCATCATAAAAGTTTGATCCCTATAATATCCTGAACGAAAATCACCATTTTTAAACGCTTTTGCCATTGCTAATTGAGGTAGTTCTTTACCGTCACCAAAAATTCCGAACTTGGCTTTTCCAGTCAATACTTCACGACGACCAAGTAAACTACATTCTCTACTTGTTACAGCAATTTTGTAATCGTTTAAAATTTCAGTTTTAAACTCTTCAAAAGAAAGTTGTTTGGTGTTTTTGGAAGTTGTTTCAGAAATCATATCTTATTTTTTACTCTTTCGCAAATTTAATATTTTACAACGAAATATAAAAATTTTTGCATAAAATTATAGTATTCTCATTAATAAAAGCCTCTTCTTACGAAATTGATAATTTTTTTAGGATTTACAGTTATAGTGAATCTAATTTTAGAACTATAATTGGATTGATTTACTTCCCAGCCATTATTAGAATACAAAGGGAAATATACTTCAAGAATTTCATGTACAAAGTTTAGTCTCACACCATTCTCATAAGCAAAATAGACAGGCTCATTTTTGTTTTTAAGAAAACCAATATCATTATAAATTTCTGCCCAACGCCAAATACCAATACTTGTGTTGAAAGTCGCAAGCCATTGATTTGCATAATTTTGTGGTAAAGTTGACTTGAAACCACCTTCATTAGTTATTATTTGTTGACTAAAAAATCCAGTACCTTCAGATCTTCCAAGATAATCTAATCTAAATAAATAATCATTTTGTCTTGTCAGTCCAAAATCAAAATAATTAGTTTCAGTTTTATTGTTTAAAAATGCTCCAGCAAAAAATCTGAAATCAAATTGTCTATTTTTGTCTGTTAGTTTTCTATACCTTAAATCTAAGGTTAGCTTACTGAATTTATCACCAAACTCAATGTTAGTTGTATGTCTTAAATCTTCAATTATATTTGGCTTAGAGTATGAGTAGCCAATATTAAATACACTATATTTACTTGATTCTGGGTTTTGACTTAATGAAGTTGGATCTAAATCTCGTTTAACATTTATATAATTTGCAAAAATTGCACTACCACCAACATCACGTAAACTTTTACGTTTAAATTGTACTATTGCATAAGGTGATATCGTTCTATAGGATAAATCATCTGCGTAGTGAAAATAACTTCCAGCTATACCAAAAAGATACTTATTTACCTTTGAGTTTTCAGGAAGTAATTCGTATAGTGCAGAAGCAGAACCTGTTAAAGTTTTTGACTTTGTTCCGTAATACGGACTTATTTTATAAATAAAATTTTTCTTTAAATAGGTTTTATTACTTAATGACATTCCTAGTTGTAATCCATCATATAAATTGTATTTGTAAATAGGTGTATAGTATATTTGATTATAATATGGATCTTCAATATCTCTTAGGAATTTAAATTGAATAGGTCTATTAAATAGTTTTTTCTCAGTATTCTTCCAATTGTCTTTTAAATTTAATTCAGGATATAAGTATTCATAATTCAAAGAGAGCTTATTGAAACCGTTTTTTGGAATTTTGATAGTCGTAATTGAATCGATATTTTGTATCCATTTTTTAAAGTGAATTTTTTTATCTTTAACTCCATACAATGCTACTGGAGCGGTCATGTCTCTTTTATTTCTAATAGTTACTGTAATAGAATCTTTCTCGACATTTACTTTGTCGATGGTGTAGTTAATCTTCTTTTTAGATTTTATATAATCGCCAAAAAACCAAGAAACATCTTTTGTTGTACTTGATGTTATTAAATTTTTAAAAGTATCACTATGGGAGAATTTCAAACTATTATTATCGTAATACTCTTTAATTTTTGATGGAATTATACTATCTCCTAAAAACTCATTTAAATACCTAATACCTAAACCGGCTTTATATTTATTAACTATTTTTCTATTAAAATTTGATAAAGAATCTGACCTTGTTGTTAGTGCTTGATCAACATTTTTTCTTGCCGCAAACTGATATATTAGTGGATATTTATCATTGAATTTTAATTGTGCTAAATTGAATTTTCTGATACCCCAAATTTTTGAAATATTTCCTGTTGCTTTTATCTCTGGATAAAATTCAGAAACATACTCCATCATTAAATGGGTTTGTATACCGTCAACTAACCAAGAATCTTCGCGCTTATTAACAATTAATGTGTTTTCGATGTATTGATTGCTCAATGCTTTAAACATCTTTATATCCCATTCAAAAGTATCTGAAAAAGGTCTTAAGAATGATGGTAGCTGGCTTAATCCATATACTGGATTTTTAGAATAAGAGATTTTGTTAATCAACATTTTTTGATGAGGATATTTCCCTAGATGCTTCTCTATAAATGCAATTTCTCTATTTAGGATATCTGTTTTTATACCTGCATTTAGATTTTTTGAGTTTAAATTAGTTTCAATAGATATGTTTGAAGTATTGAAAACTTCAAAATCATTAGCATTATTGATGTTTAACTCAATGTCAGTTCTATTATTCCCAACTAAATTATATGTTTTTTGATGTTCACTTTTTGAAATAATTGATTCTAAATCTGAGTTTAATATATATTCATTTGGAACGGTAAATGTTATATTATAATTGGTTAAATCTACCAATAGGTCATCCATGTCTAAGTTACTCATCAACTTCCATTCAGTATCATTAAATGCCGGACTTAGATACCAATATCTCAAATTGTAGGCGTTTTTACTCCTACCATATTTGGTGAATTTGTTTGATGGAATTTTCACTGAATATGTTGATGAAATTGTAATTGATTTGCCTTTTTCTAAAGACTTTTTTAATCCAATTTTTATAATATCACTTCTCTTTTCTAGATTTTTCCATGCAACATTTTCATAATCAATAGCTATACTCTTAATATCTGTGTGTCCACGAAATTTTTCTTTAGCAAAATATAAATCTTTATTATAGTTTGCTATTAACCGTTTTGATAAAGGGCTTTTTTTATCTTTATAGCTATTCGGCCAGTTGTGTAAATAAATAGTATCTAGGTCTTTGTTTGAAGTGTTGTAAAATAAGATTTCTTGCTGAATTTTTAATTCATGAGTGTCTGAATCTAAAAATGCATTAATTTTAATTTCATTGGTTTGTGCAAATGAAAGATTGATAAAAAAAAATATTAGTATAAGAAAGGGGTTTAATATTTTTTTCAATTGGTTTTGATAAATTTAAGTTGATTTGTAATTTTACTATTCTCAGGTCTTATAACGTATAAACTAGTTGATAAATTATTGGTATCTATATTTATTTCATTATTAGTTGAAGTTTTAATAACTTTTACAATTTGACCTAAATGATTGTAAATTGTTAATTTTGAATTATATAAGTTATCGTTTATAAGGATAGATACGTTATTTTGTATAAGGTTGCTTCCTTGGATCTTAAAAAGATAATTAACTGTATAATTTTCAACATTTAATATGTTTTGAGGAGTGAATAGTTCCATAACAACAGGTAAATGATCGCTCATTAAATATAAATTATCTCTCAAAGATTGGGTGTATGTGCCTGTACAGTTTTGATCACTAATATCTAAATTATAGCAATTCTTGTTATTTCCATAAGCATCATAAGTGCCATCAACATAAAATAATTCAGTGCTTGTAGTTAAGTTTTCTGAAATAAACGAAAAATCAAAACGATCATCTAATCCACTATATGCGCCATTGCCATTTTGTTGATAAACTCTAGTCGCCTGTGTATGCATTGCGGTGTAAGTTGGTGTGTCATTTGACCAACTTTGTAATACAGAATTGTCATTTATTGGGTCAATCATCACAATATCATTAGTGACATCTAAAATCTCTTGATATGCTGGTTCAGAGGATGTGTATAGGTTAAAATCACCAGAAAAAACAACATAAGCGTCAGGATCTAAACTTTCTAAAACTGCTGTAAAAACATTTGCCATATCAAGACGGATATTCTTATTTGCATTTCCGTCACTAGATTTAAAATGGGTAACAAAATATTCTATACGTATTGGATTTGTTGCTTGATCTACGGTTTTTAGCAATAGCGTGTATTGCATTATATCTCGAACATATGTAATATGTGTTACTTGACTTTCTAGAATAAATTTATCTGTATTATAATAAACCATCTGATTTAGTTAATTGTCTGCATTTTGATTAGATTGATTGTTTATAAATGTTGCTCTTGCAAAATTGGGTCTAGAAGATTGTATAGACTGTGTTAATATTTCATCAGCACCAACCTCAGTCTCTAATTCACACACCGTAAAAATATCTGGCTGATAGGTATCTAATATATCCTTTAGAATATCTTCTCTATTTTGTGGATCTCCTGAAGGGTAATACAGTAAATTATAAAACATGTTTTTAACATTCGTTTGAGAATATCCTTCAGAAAACACTATAAATATTAAAACCAATAAAACAATTGATTTTTTCATTATTTATATAATTAGAAGTTTGGCTTTAAACTATATTGTTTGTAGAAATTGTCAATTGCATCAATCACTTGATCAGAAGAATCAACAATAGAAAATAAATCTAAATCTTTTGGGCTTATAGTTTCAAATTTATCTAACAATGTGTCTTTAACCCAGTCAATTAGTCCACTCCAGAAATCTGTTCCAACCAAAATAATAGGAAAAGCACCAATTTTTTTTGTTTGAATTAATGTAATCGCTTCAAACATTTCATCTAGTGTTCCAAAGCCTCCTGGCATTACAACAAATCCTTGTGAGTATTTTACAAACATTACTTTTCTTACAAAAAAGTAATCAAAGTCTAAACTTTTACCTTTGCTTATATATGGATTGTCATGTTGTTCAAATGGTAATTCAATATTTAAACCAACTGAGACCCCTTTTCCTTTGTGTGCCCCTTTATTTCCTGCTTCCATAATTCCTGGTCCACCACCTGTAACAACTCCATAACCATGTTGAGTTAAATCATATGCGATTTCTTCGGCTAAAGTGTAATATTTATTATCAGACTTTGTTCTTGCTGAACCAAAAATACTTACACAGGGTCCAATTTTACTCAGCTTTTCATATCCGTCAACAAATTCTGCCATGATTTTAAAAATGGCCCAAGAATCATTGGTTTTTATTTCGTTCCAAGTCTTTTGCTTTAGTTTTTCTTTTATTTTTCTGTCTTCATTTGGATTCATAATCGTTTCTATTTAATGTTTTAATATAATTGCCTAAAAAGAATATTAGTGCAACATGCTAAAATACTTCTTTTTTTAAGAATTGCGCGGTATAACTTTCTTTGTTATTAATAATTTTCTCTGGAGTACCAGTGCAGAGTACAGTTCCACCATTTTTACCACCTTCTTTTCCGATGTCAATAATATGATCTGCCAATTTTATAACATCCATATTATGCTCTATGACTAAAACCGTATTTCCTTTATCGGTCAACTTATTTAAAACATCCATTAAAACTCTAATATCTTCAAAATGGAGACCTGTAGTGGGTTCATCTAAAATATAAAAAGTATTTCCTGTATCTCTTTTTGATAATTCTGAAGCTAGTTTTATTCGTTGGGCTTCACCTCCAGAAAGTGTAGTGGATTGTTGACCCAGAGTTATATAGCCAAGACCAACATCTTGAATTGTTTTTAATTTTTTATAAATTTTAGGGTGTTTTTCGAAAAATATAACACCTTCATTCATAGTCATATTTAGCACATCAGAAATTGATTTTCCTTTGTAGCGTATTTCAAGTGTTTCTCTATTAAACCTTTTTCCTTGACAGGTTTCGCATTCTACTTCAACGTCTGGTAAAAAGTTCATTTCTATAACTCTTACTCCTCCGCCTTGGCATGTTTCACATCTTCCTCCCTTTACATTAAACGAAAATCGTCCAGGTTTATAACCTCTAATTAATGCTTCTGGAATTTTCGCGTAAATACTTCGTATATCACTAAAAACACTAGTATATGTTGCGGGATTAGAACGAGGTGTACGGCCAATTGGAGATTGATCAATTGCAATTATTTTATCAACGTGTTCAAGACCTTTTATAGAATCATAAGGCATAGGTTTTTTTACGCCACGGTATATATGATGATTTAAAATAGGGTATAAGGTTCCGTTTATCAAGGTCGATTTTCCGCTTCCTGAAACACCAGTTACACAAATCATTTTTCCAAGTGGAAACTCAACATTTACATTCTTTAAATTATTTCCAGAGGCTCCTTTTAAAATTATTTTCTTTCCATTTCCTTTCCTGCGCGTTTTTGGAATCTCTATTCTCTTAGTTTCATTTAAGTAATCAGCAGTAAGAGTTTTGTGTTTTTTTAAATCTTTATAAGTTCCTTCGCTCACAATTTCTCCTCCAAAATGTCCAGCACCTGGACCTATATCTAACACGAAATCGGCATTTTCTATCATATCTTTGTCATGCTCAACAACAATTATTGAATTTCCTACATCTCTAAGTTTTATTAAAGAATCTATCAGTTTTTGATTGTCTCGTTGATGTAATCCAATACTTGGCTCGTCTAAAATATAAAGAACTCCAACCAATTGTGATCCAATTTGAGTAGCCAATCGAATACGTTGTGCCTCTCCACCAGAAAGTGATTTTGATGTTCTGTCGATTGTTAAATATTCTAAACCAACATCTAATAAAAATTGAATTCTTGTTTTTATTTCTTTGATAATTTCTGATGAAATCATCTTTTGTCTGTCGGATAGTGATCCGTCAACATTACTGAACCATTTTACTAATTCAGTAATATCCATTTGTGCTAAATCAGTTATGTTTTTATTAGCAAACTTAAAATAGAGAGCTTCTTTTTTAAGACGTTTGCCATCACAAGTTGGACAATTTACTTCGTTCATAAATCCTTTAGCCCATCGTTTTATGGACGTAGAATCTGAACTTTTATATTGATTTTCTATAAAATTGATAATCCCTTCAAAATCTATTTCATAGTTTCGAGTGATTCCCATTGTTCTTGACGCAATCTCAAATTTTTCATTTCCACCATTTAGAATAACTTCTATGGCTTCTTTAGGGATAGATTTTATGGGATCATTTAATTTAAATTTATAGCGCTCAGCAATTAATTCTAATTGTTTAAAAATCCAACTACTTTTTTGTTCTCCCAACGGTGCAATTCCACCATTTTTGATTGATATTGTATCATTAGGAATTATTTTATCAGAATTGACAATATTTGTTTTTCCTAATCCATTACATGTTTGACAAGCCCCTTTTGGTGAATTAAACGAAAACGTATTTGGTTCAGGGTTTGGATATGCAATTCCAGTAGTAGGGCACATGAGTTCTCTACTAAAATAGCGAGGTTTTTCATTTTCTGTATCCAATACCATTAGAATATTATTTCCAGAATATAAGGCTGTTGTAATACTTTCTTTTAATCTTTTTTCTATAGTTGAACCTACTTTTATACGATCTATTACAATCTCTATATCATGCATTTTATAACGATCTAAACGCATTCCTTTTTCAATATCTTTGATCTCTCCGTCTACTCGAACTTTTACAAAACCTTGTTTTGCTATTTGCTCAAAAAGTTCGCGATAATGCCCTTTTCTCGACTTTACTACTGGCGCAAGAATACTCACTCTTTTTGAGTCAAAATCTTGAAGTATTAGATTTAAAATTTGCGCATCACTATAACTCACCATTTTTTCATTGGTGTTATAAGAATATGCATCTGAAGCACGTGCATATAGCAAACGCATAAAATCATAAATTTCAGTAATTGTACCAACAGTTGAGCGTGGACTTTTATTCGTCGTTTTTTGCTCTATCGCAATTACTGGAGAAAGGCCATCTATTTTATCTACATCAGGTCGCTCAAGTCCTCCAAGAAACTGGCGGGCATATGCCGAGAAAGTTTCTATATAGCGGCGTTGCCCTTCTGCATATATTGTATCAAAAGCCAACGAAGATTTTCCGCTACCACTTAAGCCAGTTATTACCACTAATTTATTTCTAGGAATTCGTACGTCTATGTTTTTAAGGTTGTGAACTCGTGCACCTAAAACTTCTATATATTCTTGCTGTTTTGACATAAAATTATGGAAAAACGCAAAGTTACAGAATTGAATTGAGAATTTAGGTGTAGACTAAGTTATTTAGTAATATTGGTTAACTTAAATTGGATGTGTTCTTGCGTATGTATACATAGTAATTTTAATATCGCTTATGTATTATTAGTTAGTTTAAGAGTTTACTTTTTTAATTTTTTTTCTAAAAAAGTTCTTGTATAATCTACACTCTTCATTCAATGTCATTAATTACTAAACATCTTTTTTTTAGATTGGTTTTACTGGCTAAACTACAAATAGAGTGTATTGAGATAATATTCTGTATTATCAATTGTAATTGTTTATTGCCACTAAAAAGATATAAGCATTTAGGCCCATATAAAATAACGCTGGTAAAGAAATCCAGAGGGTGTCTTTTAATCTAATCCTAACGATTAAGCCAACTAACATAAGTAATGAAAGGCCCAAAGATGAGACTATTAAAATTGAATTAAATTTAAGCCCTACAATTAAACCTACAGCTCCAATAAATTCTAATATTATGGTTAATAAACCAAGTCTTTCTAATCCAAACCGTATAAATTCTTTTTTCATATGTGGTGAGGTGAAGTAGGAGGTAGCGTAACCAAAAAAGGAGAAACTAGAGATTAATATACTTATTTTATTTATGTCCATATCTGATTATTGTACTGATTGTAATGCTATAAAAGCACATAAAATCAAAAGAAGTAGAGAGGGAAGATGTTTGATAAAAGGGTTCTTTATTTTAAAGTGAAAATATTGAGCAGTTATCATAAATAGACCCATAAGAATAGATGGTATGAAAACTAGTGATGAATCCCAAATACCTACAACAAGTAATGTAGCCAAAGAGATTTTTGTTGCTCCTACAAAATTTCGGGTTAAATCACTTAATCCAAATTGGTTGAATTCTTTAACTACATTATGAAACCTAAAAATCCAAACATAAGCAACAGATATCGCTACAGTCATTTGTGTTAATTTTATTAAATTTTCCATTTTCGTTTATTAATCTTTTCTTACTCTTATGGCTTTTCAGAATTCGCCCCGTTTTAACTAGGTTTTCAGGTCTCCCTTTTTTAATATATTTTCTTGGTAATAGTATACTATTGGTCAACTATAATCAATCTTTTTTAGATTTTTTTAGTCTCTTTTCTGCTTTTTTTTCTTTTGGGGTCTTAGAAGATTCTTTTTTTACGTTCTTCCTTGAGTCTTTACTTTTTGCCATGATATTATCTATTAAATATTTATTTTTATTTCACTTATTTTAATCGCTAATTTATTTTTCTTAAATTCAATACCTTAAGAGTCTCGTTATCACTTTAGATATTATAAAATTAAAAGTGTGAATTTCAGACCTAAAACCGACGATTAGTTAAAACGACCTGCTAAGTGCAGTTCTGATTTTTTGAGTAAAGATAAGGAATTTGTGTAAATTAAGATTGTTGAAGGCAAAAAAAACAGAATCAAATTTATTTTAGTTCATTGTTATGTGTTCCTTCTGTTTGTTAGTGAATTTTAAAATTCCGATTGTCATTCCGTCTTTGCATATTAGGTCGGTATAATTAATATATATATTTTCCCCGATGTTTCCGATTATGATTTTGTCTATTTCGGATTTTGTTATTTGAAAAAGGGGGTGACTTCTATTTTTATCTACAAAAGTTGCTAAAATATTATTTTCATAAACCAATTCAACTTTTCGTTTCATTATTAAAATTATAAAATATTGTCAAAATAAGATTTTCATAATTATCAGAAACTTTGATTTCAACTTTAAATCCGTTTGAGCCGAGTATATTACTTTTAAACAGTAATTTCGAATCTGTATAAAATTGTCAATTTGTAATCATATCAATAACTGCTATTCGGTTTTCAATTTTTCTGTTTGTTAAATTAAATTTTGTTTCCTCTCTGTATTTCGCAATTTGGTAACTCTTTGTGTCAATTTGTTTCTGATTACAGCCAATCAGCAGAAATAAAGGCGAAATCAAATATGTTGTTTTTATTCTCACAGGATTTGTTTTAATTAATGAAGTTAATCATAGTTTCAGAGAGAATTAGTGATAGTAATTTTGTTTATTCTATAATTTCGTAGTCAATACTTAGTTTTCGAAATGCTCTTAAAGCGGAACCAGAGTTTTTACCTTCTACTTCAATATCTACAGCGTCTCCTTCTAAGAGTATATTTGTGAGTTCATTGGACAATGATTCATTAATGTTAGGTGAAACCTCTGCAATACATTTGGCTATCGCTCTTCTATCTGGCCTCTGAGCATCA
>CAWVTS010000015.1:0-25411 GCA_963933045.1 uncultured Lutibacter sp.
GCTAAGAAAAAGATAACAATAATGTTAATAGAAGCAACTGCGCCAAACTCAACGAGCATTTTACTTTTAGTAAAAATAAAAGTCGCAAAACCTGATGCTGTTGTAATATTAGTCATCATTGTTGCACTACCAATCTTGGTAATTAAACGCTGTAAACCTTTGGCTTGATTTCCATGATTTTTTATTTCTTGTTGATATTTATTGATGAAAAACACAGCGTTAGGCACTCCAATAACAATTACTAGTGGTGGAATTAAAGCCATTAAAACAGTCACTTCAAATCGGAACCATCCAATAAGTCCAAAAGCCCAAACTACACCAACAATTACAACTAATAATGTGATGAATGTAGCTCTAAAAGAGCGGAAGAAGAAAAAGAAAATCAATGCTGTAACACCTAATGAAAGATACACAAAGAGTATCATCTCGTTTTTAATATTATCCGCATTCATTGTACGGATATATGGCATACCAGAAACGTGCACGTTAAGATTATTGTCTTTTTCAAACTTTTCAATAAGCGCGTTGAATTTTCCTATAATAAAATCACTTCGACCTTTTGTGTTTACAACATCTTCACGGATATAAATAACAGTCTGAAAGGTCTGAGAATCTTTGTTATATAAAATGTTATTATAAAAAGGTAGGTTTTCAAAAAGATCTTTTTTAATTTTCGAAAGGTCATTATCAGAAGATGGAAGTTTGTCATACAAGGGTATTGCAACAAATTTCTCACCTGCATCGTCTCGTTTTAATTTTTTAATATCTCCAACAGTTATTGTATAGTCGATTTCTGGAAAACTATCTATAGTTTTTGCAAGCTTATTCCAATTGTTAAACTTATTTGAAGTAAAAATAGTTGAATCCTTAACAGCAATGACGATCACATTTCCTTCTTCTCCAAAAAGGTTTAAAAACTTATTGTATTTGAGGTTTAATTCATGATCCTTAGGAAGTAGATTGGCTTCTTCATATGAAAAACGCATATGTTTTATTTGCGAATACATGAAAAAAGTTGCTACTCCTAGAAGCAACAATATAAGAAATCGTTGTTTAATTATTATTCGAGAAATTCGAGTCCAAAAATCCATCTACAAAATTTGATGTAAAGATATATAATTAGTTTTTTATTTTTGACATATTATATAGAGCAATTGTTTTGCCTATAGATTAAAATCCGAGACTAAGTCTATATGTTAATTTTACAGCAAGATTGTCACTCCATTCAGGATTTTGATAGTATCCATATCTATAGTGTGCACTTAAGCCAAACCCTTTATATATTTGATTTAATTCAAATCCACTTTCAAAGTACCCTTTGTTCATTTTTTTAAAATTAAGTCCATTATGATTTATTGGATTCTCTATATCACCAATTGCTGCTCTTGAAATTAATGTAACTCGAGGTTTTATTTTCTTTGAAATTTTCAATCTTTTATTAAAACGATGTTTTATTTGAAGCATAGCATATTTATCAGATATAAATTCATTGTAACCCATCGTTTCAAAACTGTTTTTACCTGCAAATGTCACTCTTTTTAACCAAGGATTTTTAAAAGTACTGTTTGGAGTTGCATTATATAAATGAGAAATTGGAGCGTCACCAAATACAATTCCACCTTGAAGAAGTATATGGGTAGTTGCTCTATTTACTCTTTTTATTTTATGATTTACCTTGAAATTTACCTGTGTGAAATCAAAATCGCTATCTAAGACATCTTCAAAACTTTTAGTTATTTGAAGCGTATATTGTGGGAAGGCATTTTTAATACGTGTTTTCCCAATTGGTGAATTCATATATTCACTTTTCGGATTGAATTGTAGCCCTAAAGTTGCAGTCGACAAATTATAATCGGTCAATAAATTGCTATTTGATATATATTGATAATTAAATTTAGGCGTATATTTTGCAGAACTCAGTTTTAGTTTTGCTTCTAGGTTTGGTTGAATATCATGCTCTAAAAGAATATTTGTAGTTTTGTAATTATAGAATTTACTGATATTTATATTTCTTGGATTTAAGGCTAAAAACGAATTGTTTTCAGCAATAAAATCTAAACCTGCCGCTTCTTTTATATCATTTGTATAACTCGCTCCTAACCAAGTGTTATTATCTCTATTTAATCTAAAAGCACCTCCGAAATGATATTTAAAATCTTTATCTTTTGTTCCATATGCGATATAAGATTCCAATCTATATTTTTTAGAGAAATTTGTATTTGTGACTCCTCCAAAACCAACTCTAAGACCTTCATAGTTATTTAAAGCAATAATTTTACCTAAATCTAAGTCGATATATTTAGTAGAAAAATATCCTTTTAAAAGACCTCTTGCCAACGCAATCTTGTCTTCAATCCCTTCTTTTTTTATGATACTGTCAATTACTACATAAGTTTCATTACCGCGTTTTGTTAATGAATCTGTTCTGTAAGTATTCCAATAGTCTTCTTTCCTATTATATGCATTTTCGTCAACTTCAATTGTGTTTGCAGACTTTTTTACTGTGACTGGCGTGTTGACTTCAATATTAAAATGTTTGGTTTTTGAACTAAAATAGGATACATCTGAAGCATCTTTCTTATTGTTTTTTGTTGATGTTGAATCTGGTTCGTCATTACTAAAGCCAACTGCTCCACCAAAAATTGATAAAGGCTCATTATTTTCACCTTTTCTAATTGTGATATGAGTTTCCACCGGAAACCAAATAGAATCATCTGCCAAATAATTAAATTGTTGAGTTGCCTTAACATCAATGATACCCCGTAATTCAGAAATGGCTGAAGTAATGGCGTATGATTGATTATCTATATATAAAACACCTTCTAGACCAACTATTTTCTCCTTTTTTATTGGTTTAAAGTAAATCATATAAGAATTCCCAACACTGTTTTTTACAGTATCTAAAATTTGGTATTCATAATGTTTTAGCGCGTTTTTTGCAATCGGATTTACATATTTTGTACCTGCGACAGTATAGGTTTCGTTGTAAAAAGAAAAGTCTTGTATGTTTAATGCTAACAATTCATAAATTGGTTGTTTAAAACCAGCCATTCTTGATGCTAAAACAGTTTCTTTTTTCTTTCTTCCAATTTCAAATGTATGTTCTGAAATTTTTTCAGTTAAATATATATGACTCCTATCTATTTGTTTTTTAAAATTATAATTAGATGAGTCTACCTTTACAAATTCTTTTACACCTTTATTTAATTTGTATATGGTATCTAAATCACCAGTAATTGAGTCTGGATTAGCAGTTACTAATAGTTTGTTATATGCTTTAAATTTAAAAGTACTCAATGCCTTTTCAATATTATTTTTCTTCTTATTGTTTATTGCATTTCTAATGATTCTCAAAGCAGGAT
This sequence comes from uncultured Lutibacter sp., assembly GCA_963933045.1. GTDB lineage: Bacteria > Bacteroidota > Bacteroidia > Flavobacteriales > Flavobacteriaceae > Urechidicola. The sequence continues at coordinate 3,363 of CAWVTS010000015.1, forward strand.
TTTCTGCATTTGTAATTACAACTTCATTAAGACTTTCTATATTTTGAGTTAATTCAATTTTCAAAAAGGTGGTATTTTCGTTTATAGAAATAATTTTTGATTCATAACCAATATATGAAATACGAATTTCTGTAATATTTTTTGAAGATTCTAGTGTAAATTTTCCGTCTACATCTGTTATAGTACCTTGATTGTTGTTTGTTAAGATATTCGCAAATGGTAAAACTTCATTCGTTTGGAAGTCTACTAGAAGACCTGAGACCTGTTGTTGAGAAAACGCTAAAAAAGGTAGGAGTAGAAGTAGGGGTATTAGTTTTTTCATATTAAATATTTACTTTAAGACGGCAAGTAACGTAATTTGTAACAATAAAAAAATCCGCTAATAGCGGATTTAAGATTTTTAGGAAATGTTTAACTATACTTTCATAATGTCAACTTCTTTCTTAGTATACATTTCTTCGATAGTACTGATAAATTTATTAGTCAAATCTTGAATTTTTGATTCAGCATTTTTCTTCATATCGTCAGAAATATCGACTTTTTTTATTTCATTGTTAGCATCTTTGCGAGCATTTCGAACACTTACTTTATCATGTTCTGCTTCTGCTTTAGCTTGTTTTGCTAATTGTGTTCTTCTTTCTTCTGTTAATGGCGGAACATTGATGATAATCATTTCTCCATTATTCATAGGATTAAAGCCTAGATTAGCAATCATAATTCCTCTTTCGATTTCTTGTAACATTGACTTCTCCCAAGGTTGAACAGAAATAGTACGTGCATCTGGAGTGTTTACGTTTGCTACTTGAGATAGAGGAGTTTTAGAGCCGTAATAATCAACCGAGACACCAGCTAACATAGATGGAGTTGCTTTTCCTGCTCTAATATTTCTTAATTCTTTTTCTAAATGTAAAATTGCATTGTCCATTTGCTCTTTAGCAGTGTCTATAATAAAATCAATTTCTTCGTTCATTTTGGTAATATTTTAATTCTGATATATTAATTAACAACAATTGTTCCGATTTTTTCTCCAGAAACTACTTTTAACAGATTTCCACGTGTATTCATATCAAAAACAATAATTGGTAATTTATTTTCTTGACTCAATGTAAATGCTGTTGAGTCCATTATTTTTAATTTTTTTGTAATAACATCATCAAATGTGATGGTATCAAATTTTATTGCATCTTTATTTTTTTCTGGATCAGAATCATAAACGCCATCAACTCTTGTACCTTTTAAAATCACTTCGGCATTTACTTCTATAGCTCGAAGTACAGCTGCAGAATCGGTAGTGAAAAATGGGTTTCCAGTTCCAGAACCAAAAATAACTACACGTCCTTTTTCTAAATGACGTACCGCTTTACGTTTGATATAAGGTTCTGCAATAGCCTCTATTTTTATGGCTGTTTGTAGCCTTGTTGGCACATCTGTATCCTCAAGAGCACTTTGTAGTGCTAATCCGTTTATCACAGTTGCTAGCATTCCCATATAGTCAGCCTGAACTCGATCCATACCGTTACTTGCTCCAGCAACTCCTCTAAAAATATTTCCGCCGCCAATTACAACAGCAACTTCAGTACCTTTATTGACAATTTCTTTAATGTCTTCAGCATATTCTGCTAATCTTTTTGGATCAATTCCGTAGTTGCGTTCGCCCATTAAAGCTTCGCCACTCAATTTTAGAAGTATTCGTTTATAACTCATAGTTTATTTGAAAGTTATGCAAATATAATAAATAGGAATCACGATTTTAAAAATTGTTGTTGTAATATTATCAACCGTATTGATTTAAAACAAAAAAAGTCCTGATTTACATCAGGACTTTTTATATTATTTAGAACTAAAATTACCCTAAAGCAACTCTAGAAAAAGTAGCAACAGATACATCTCCATAAGAGTTTACATAGTCTGCAACACTTTTCTTTTCGTCTTTAATAAAGTTTTGATCTAACAAACATTGTTCTTGATCTAACGTAGTATTATCAGAAATAAATCTTTCTAATTTACCTGGAAGAATTCTATCCCAAATTTGTTCTGGTTTACCTTCCGCTTTCAATTCTGCTTTAGCAACATCTTCAGCTTGAGCAATAACATCAGCAGTTAATTGAGCCATAGAAATGTACTGAGGAACATTTTTTAGAGTTTTCCCTAATCTACCTAACTCAATATTTTCTTTTTCAATTACAGCAATTCTAGCTTCAGTTTCAGAAGCAACAAATGCTGGATCAAAATCTTTGTAAGATAATGTAGTTGCACCCATAGATGCAGCTTGCATAGCAAGATCTTTGGTTAATATGTCTGCTTTGTCAACAACACTAGATAGTCCTACGATTGCAGCAATTTTATTACCATGTACATAAGAACCTACAAAAGGAGCTTGTACTTTTTCAAAAGCAGTAATATCTAATTTTTCACCGATAACTCCAGTTTGCTCAATTAATTTTTCAGCAACTGTCATTCCTCCGAAATCAGCAGCTAAGAAATCTTCTTTTGAATCAGAATTCATTGCTATATCTGCAAATTGATTTGCTAAAGCAACAAAACTATCATTTTTACCAACAAAGTCAGTTTCACAAGCTAAAACTATTGCAACACCTTCAGTATTAGTGTCATTTATTTTTGCAATTGCAACTCCTTCAGTTGATTCTCTATCTGCTCTTTTAGCAGCAATTTTTTGTCCTTTTTTACGAAGAACTTCAATTGCTTTGTCAAAATCGCCTTCAGCTTCAACTAAAGCATTTTTGCAATCCATCATTCCAGCACCTGTTATAGCACGTAATTTCTTTACATCTGCAGCAGTAATATTTGCCATTTTTTTATTCTTTATTTTGTTATAACTATCTCTTATAAATTTATAAGAGATAGTTTAATAATTGTTTTAATTAAGCAGTCGCTTCTTTCTTAGCAACAACTTCTTTTTCTTTACTAGCTTTTCTGTTAGCTAATCCTTCAATGATAGATTCAGAAACATATGATAAAATTTTATCAATAGATTTTGAAGCATCATCATTTGAAGGTATAACAAAATCAACTGGTTTAGGATTTGAGTTTGTATCTACCATTGCAAAAATTGGAATATTTAATTTTTGCGCTTCAGTAATAGCAATGTGTTCTTTTTTGATATCAACTACAAAGATTGCTCCAGGTAAACGTGTCATTTCAGTAATAGAACCTAAATTCTTTTCTAATTTTGCACGTTGACGGTTAATTTGTAATTTTTCTCTTTTAGAAAGTGCATCAAAAGATCCATCTTGTTTCATTCTATCAATAAGAGACATTTTCTTAACAGCTTTTCTGATAGTAATAAAGTTTGTCAACATTCCTCCAGGCCATCTTTCGGTAATGAAAGGCATGTTTACACTAGCCGCTTTTTCAGCAACGATATCTTTCGCTTGCTTTTTAGTTGCAACAAATAAAATTTTTCTTCCAGAAGCAGCAATTTTACCTAAAGCTTTTGCAGCTTCTTCCATTTTTGCAGCTGTTTTGTACAAGTCAATAATGTGTACTCCATTACGCTCTGTATAAATATACGGAGCCATATTTGGATCCCATTTTCTTGTTAAGTGTCCAAAGTGTACACCTGCGTCTAATAATTCTTTAATATCGATGTTTGCCATTTTTATTTTAGTTTACTTTCGTTGTAGTAGCAATAATTAAGTAGCGATTTATGTATCAGTCTTAATTATTTAGATGCTAAACATTAACAACATTTTAAATTTATTTTTAATTAAGTTTGAGTAAAAAATTAACGTTTAGAGAATTGGAATTTCTTACGTGCTTTCTTTTGACCAAATTTCTTACGTTCAACCATTCTTGGATCTCTTGTAAGTAATCCTTCTGGTTTTAAAATCGCACGATTTTCTGGGTCTAATTCACATAAAGCTCTAGAGATTCCTAAACGAATAGCTTCCGCTTGTCCAGTAATTCCTCCTCCAAAAACACTTACTTTAATATCAAATGTTTTTTCATTATCAGTTAACATTAAAGGTTGGTTTACTTTATACTGTAAAGTTGATGTAGTAAAGTATTCTTTAACGTCTTTATAATTGCTATTTTTCTTATTCTTAATAACAATATTTCCTTTTCCTTCTGAAAGATAAACACGCGCTACAGCGGTTTTTCTTCTACCTATTTTGTGTATAATTTCCATTATTATCTAAGATCGTTAAGGTTAAATGTTTTTGGCTTTTGTGCGTCTTGATTGTGTTCTGCACCAGCGTATACATATAAATTTTTGTACAATGCGCTACCTAATTTGTTTTTCGGTAACATTCCTTTTACTGCTTTTTCAACAAGACGTGCTGGATCTTTTCCAAACATTTCTGTTGCAGTTAGTGATCTTTGACCTCCTGGATAACCTGTGTGACGGATATAAGATTTATCGGTCCATTTTTTTCCAGTTAACTGAATTTTTTCAGCATTAATAACAATTACATTGTCACCACAATCTACGTGAGGGGTGAAATTAGGCTTGTATTTACCTCTTATAAGCATCGCTACTTTAGAAGCAAAACGACCCAATGTTTGTCCGTCCGCATCAACAACCAACCACTCTTTATTTGCGGTAGCTTTGTTTGCCGATACTGTTTTGTAACTTAATGTGTTCATACACTTTAGTTTTTGTCTAATTAATAATTTGTTTTATCCCTCTAAAAAGGGAGTGCAAATGTACAAACAATAATTTAGATAACAAACAGAGTTTCAGAGTATTTTATGTTATTGTTTTGAAGTAAATAAAAGGTTGAAAAGCAGCTGTAAAATGTAGTTATTTAATGTGCGTCCAACCAATTTTCACCAGTATCTAAATCAACATCCAAAGGAATAGATAATTTATAAGCATTCTCCATTTCGTGTTTTATAATAGGTTTTAGCACTTCTAATTCATCTTTATAAATATCAAAAACCAGTTCATCATGTACCTGAAGAAGCATTTTTGATTTGTAATTTTCTTTCTGAAGAAGGTTTTGAATATTTATCATAGCAATCTTAATAATATCAGCAGCACTTCCTTGAATTGGAGCATTTACTGCATTTCGTTCATCTCCAGAACGGACCATTGCATTTTGTGAATTAATATTTTTCAAGTATCTACGACGCCCTAAAAGCGTTTCAACATATCCATTATCTCTTGCAAAATCTACTTGTTTCGAGATGTAGTTTTTTAAGGTAGGATATGATACATAATAATTTTCAATTAACTCTTTGGCTTCCGTTCTACTTAAGTTTGTTTGATTGCTCAATCCAAAAGCAGAAACACCATAAATAATACCAAAGTTCACAGTTTTCGCATGACTTCTTTGCTCTCTTGTAACTTCATCAAGAGGAATGTTGAAAACATTTGCAGCAGTGGCTTTATGAATATCTTCTCCGTTTATAAATGAATTTTTCATTGCTTCGTCACCACTTAATTCTGCAATCAAACGCAATTCTATTTGAGAGTAATCGGCAGCTAAAAGAATATAATCTTTATTTCTTGGAACAAACGCTTTTCTAACTTGCCTTCCTCTTTCTGTTCTTATAGGAATGTTCTGTAAATTTGGATTGTTAGAACTCAGTCTACCTGTTGCAGCAACAGCTTGACTATAGTTCGTGTGAATTCTTTTTGTTACTTCATCTATTTCATTCGGTAATGCATCTACATAGGTGTTTTTTAATTTTATCAATCCACGCCATTTTAGAATATTTGCTACAATTTCATGATCATTTGCAAGATAAGAGAGTACATCTTCACTAGTTTTGTATTGACCTGTTTTTGTCTTTTTTGGTTTGTCTACCAATTTCAAATGGTCAAAAAGCACTTCTCCAAGTTGTTTTGGAGATGCTAAATTGAATTCAACTTTAGCTTCTCCATATATTTTACTTTCTAGATCTAAAATATCTTTTGTGAGGTCTTTAGAAAGACCATTTAGAAATTCTCCATCAACATTTATCCCTTCAATTTCCATTTCCGATAATACTTTGACTAAAGGAATTTCAATTTCTTTAAACAACTTTGTTAAGTTGTTTTTGTCTAATTCTTTTTCGAAAATCTCTTTCAATTGGAAAGTGATATCAGCATCTTCAACAGCATATTCTGTTATTTCTTCAATAGACACATCGCTCATTGAACGCTGATTTTTCCCTTTTTTTCCAATTAAATTTTCAATAGAAATAGGCTGGTAATTTAGATACGTTTCAGCAAGCACATTCATGTTGTGTCTCATATCAGGATTGATCAAATAATGCGCGAGCATAGTGTCAAAAATTGGCCCTTTAACTACGATAGAATATTTATGTAGTACTTTGATGTCATATTTTATATTCTGACCAATTTTCTCGATACTTTCATCTTCAAAAAAAGGTCTAAATTCTTCAAGAGACTCTTTGATTTCATTTATAGTTCCAGTAAATGGGACATAATATCCTTTGCCTTTTTCATAAGAAAATGAAATGCCGACTAATGATGCTTTTAAAGCATTCAATCCAGTTGTTTCAGTATCAAAACATACAGATTTTTGCTGTAACAGTTTTTTAATTAGAATTTTTCTAGACAACTCATTATTTATATATTGATAAAAATGATTGACATTTTTCGCTTCTTTAAATCCAAAAATTGTTACTGGTTCTTGGCTAGAAGCAGTTGGTATAGCGAACAGGTCTAATTGAGAAGGTTCAGCAGTTAATTTTTCACTGTCTTTAGTCTGTGTTTCATTACTTGAAACAGGTTCATCTTTAACTTCTGTTTTAATTTTAAAAGTATTGGTGAAATTAACAATTAAACGTCTAAATTCTAAATCTGTAAAGATTTTAGTTACTTCAGGCACATCAGGTTGTGTAAGTTCAAAATCATCAAAATTAAATTCTACAGGAACATCTAAAATGATTCTTGCCAATTCTTTAGAAAGTAGACCTAATTCTTTAGCACCTTCCACTTTTTCCTTCATTTTCCCTTTTAGCTCATGTGTATTGGCTAATAAATTTTCCATACTTCCATAAGTAGCAAGGAATTTTTTGGCTGTTTTTTCACCAACTCCAGGAAGTCCTGGGATATTATCGGCACTATCTCCCATCATTCCTAAAAAATCTATCACTTGCTCTGGTGTCTCTACTCCAAATTTCTTTTGAACTTCAGAAATCCCCCAAGTTTCATATCCACCACCAAACATTGGTCGGTACATAAATATATTTTCACTTACTAGTTGCGCAAAATCTTTATCAGGAGTCACCATAAAAGTTTGATATCCTTCTTTTTCTGCTTTTTTTGCCAATGTTCCAATAACATCATCTGCCTCAAAACCTTCCTTTACCATTATTGGTATTTGCATTGCTTTGAGAATCTCATAAATATATGGAACGGCTATTTTTATTGCTTCAGGAGTTGCGTCTCTATTTGCTTTGTATTCTGTGAAGGCTTCTTTCCTGGCAACACTTCCTCCTTTGTCAAAACATACGGCTAAATGATCGGGACGCTCTCGTTTTATAACATCCAATAAAGAGTTCATAAACCCCATAATTGCTGAAGTATCCAGCCCTTTAGAGTTTATTCTTGGGTTTTTTATAAAAGCGTAGTATCCACGGAAGATTAATGCGAAGGCATCAACTAAAAAAAGGCGTTTTTTTTCTGACATTTGGTATAAATAATAAAGTTATAAAATTACGAAACTTATTTATCTAATTGAATTACTATTTGTAATTTTCCGTTTTTAAAATCATATATGAATACATTTTCAATAGCCATACACGGTGGAGCAGGTACATTAGTAAAAGGTATGATGACACCTGAAAAAGAGTTGACTTATAGAGACGCTTTAAAAAAGGCGTTGAATGCAGGTTATAAAATTCTTGAGGATGGAGGCTCTTCAGTTGAAGCAGTGGAGATGTCTGTTGTAGTTTTAGAAGATTCGCCATTGTTCAATGCAGGAAAAGGTAGCGTATTTACTGCAACCGAAACTCATGAAATGGATGCATCTATTATGGATGGTAAAACATTAAATGCTGGTGCTGTTTCTTTGATAAGCGGAATTAAAAACCCTGTTTCTTTAGCAAAAGATGTAATGCAAAAAAGCGAGCACGTTTTTTTAGCAGGAGATGGAGCAATGCAGTTTGCCAAAAAACTAAACTATAAAATAGAAGAGGATTTTTATTTTTATGACAAGTTTCGTCATGATCAATGGGTGGAAATTAAAGATACTGATAGTTTTCAATTAGATCATTCAGTAAAAAAAGATTCAAAGTTTGGAACTGTTGGAGCGGTTGCTTGTGATCAAAACGGAAATATTGCTGCAGCGACTTCTACAGGGGGAATGACCAATAAAAAATGGGGAAGAGTAGGAGATAGTCCAATGATTGGAGCAGGAAATTATGCGAATAATAAAACATGTGCAATTTCGTGTACAGGAAGCGGAGAATTTTTTATTAGGGGTGTTGTTGCCTATGATGTTGCCTGTTTAATGGAGCATAAGAATATGACTCTAAAAGAAGCTTCAGAAGAGGTGATTCACAAACGCATTTTGGAAATAAAAGGAGATGGTGGATTAATTGCTGTTGACACCAAAGGAAATATTGCTATGCCTTTTAATACTGAAGGGATGTATAGAGCAAGTAAATCTTCAAACGGGAAAGAAGAGGTGTTGATTTATAATTAGAATTCCCTCGATGGGGTCGAATCTCATAAATGTACATTAAAAATATAAAATCTATCTTGATTTCAGCGTTAAGGATTTAAAGTGCATCTTTTTTTATGTTGACAGAGTTTGGTTATAAATAAAAAAGATACAGTGTACAGTCTTACTTTCAGTTGGCCGCCCAAAGAATTAACGAGATTTCTTTTTTCAAAAGAATTTGTTTAAATAAAAGGAGCCTCTATAGGTAAAACTTCTACTTTTCTATTTTTAATATCATATTGGTCACTATTAGAAAGTACGTGTACAGTTAGATTTGCCATCGTCATAGGTGTCCCTTTCTCTAAAATTTTTTCGTTATTGTGCGTCAATGTTTTTCCATCAAAAACAATGACCATTCCAGAACCAATTACTGTACAGTCATTACCATTTTTAATAATCATTCCAGTATCTTCTGCAAGACCGATACCTAATAAATTCTGGAATTTTGCTACAGCTTCAGATTGTCTTCCAAAACGCCCTCTTTTGATAAAATGGGTATCAATAATTAATTCAGGAATTAATCCTAAACCTTTGTACATGTCAACAGCACCTTTGATAAATGCATCTGTTGCACTTCCGCCAGCAATCATTTCATTAGCCATTGCCATTGCACCTGCACTTGTGCCGGCAATAACAAAACCTTCTTCATTTTTATAACGCTCTACTAGAATAGTATGGATAGTTGTTCCGCCAATTTTATCTGTAATTTTTGATTGATTTCCACCTGAAAACATAATGCAATTAGCCGATTTTATCAATTCAATTGAAGTCTTCTTTTCTGAGTCTTCTTTATTTCGGATGTCTAAAATATGAATATTGGTACAGCCAATTTTGGTAAAAGCATCAAAGTAGTTTTTTCCAACTTCTACAGGGATACTAGATGCAGTTGGTATGACAACTATTTTAGAGTTTACACCTCCAGCTTCTTTAACAACGTGGAATAATATTCCATCATCAATAAACTCTAACGTATAGTTTTCATTCGATTCATTTCCTTTATCTTCATTCCCTCCTATTGGTATTAGTGTTCCTTTTATTGAATGCATTTATGGGTGTTTCTTTTATAAAAAATTATTGAACAAAAATAAAATAAATTTTTCACAGAAAAATTTATATATTTATAATCTTTCACAAAAATTAAACTTAAAAAAATAGTCAACATGGAAATACGTAGCATAAATGCAATGAGAGGACCAAATTATTGGTCTGTTCGTCGACATAAATTAATTGTAATGGTCTTAGATCTTCAAGAAATGGAAGAATTACCTTCCAATAAGATTGACGGTTTTCCAGAAAGATTAAAAAAAATGTTTCCAACAATGTATTCTCATCGTTGTTCAGAAGGATGTGAAGGAGGTTTTTTTATGCGAGTAGATGATGGAACTTGGATGGGTCATATAATAGAACACATTGCGCTTGAAATTCAAACATTAGCAGGAATGGATACAGGTTTTGGAAGAACAAGAGGTTATGGAGAAGAAGGGGTTTATAATGTAGTGTTCTCCTATATGGAAGAATCTGTAGGTCGTTTTGCTGCTAAGGCTGCAGTTCGTATTTGTGAAGCTTTAATTGCAGGAGAAGATTATGATATGTCTGAAGATATTCAAGAAATGCGTGAATTGCGGGAGTCAGATAGATTAGGGCCAAGTACGGGTTCTATAATTGCAGAAGCAGAAGCGCGAGGAATACCATGGATACGATTGAATAAATATTCATTATGTCAATTAGGATATGGAGCAAATCAAAAGAGAATACAAGCAACTGTAACTAGTGAAACTAGTAGTATAGGTGTTGAAATTGCTTGTGATAAAGAAGATACTAAATATTTGCTAGAACGAGCTGAAGTTGAAGTTCCAAAAGGAGATATTATTCGTAAGGAAAGAAGTCTTGAGGAAGCATGTAATTACGTAGGTTATCCATTAGTAATAAAACCTGTTGATGGGAATCATGGACGAGGGATTACAGTAGATATTCAAAACCTTGATGATGCTTTAGTAGGCTTTAGACATGCTAAAGAGAGTTCGCGTAGTGGAGCAATAATTGTAGAGAAATTTATTACAGGAGAAGATTATAGATTGTTAGTTATTAATAATCAATTAGTCGCTGGAGCGATACGGACTCCTGCAAATGTTATAGGGGATGGAAAAGCTACGATTCAAGAATTAATTGATAAAGTAAATAGTGATCCACGTCGTGGTTTTGGACATGAAAATGTATTGACAAAAATCACCACAAACGAATTGACACAAAATATTATAAAAGATGCAGGTTACACTTTAGACTCTGTTATTTCAAAAGGAGAAAGGTTAATTCTAAAAGATACGGCGAATTTGAGCACTGGAGGAACGGCTGAAGATATTACGGATATTATACATCCTGCTAACGTAAGTATGGCAGAGCGTATTTCTAAAATTATAGATTTAGATATTTGTGGTATAGATATTATGACTACAGATATTTCAAAACCATTATCTGAAACTGGAGGTGCAGTACTTGAAGTGAATGCAGGTCCTGGATTTAGAATGCATTTATCACCAACCACAGGATTACCAAGAAATGTTGCTGCTCCAGTAATTGATAAATTATTTCCAATAAAAGGAGAAACAGGTCGAATTCCTATTATTGCGACCTCTGGAACCAATGGAAAAACGACAACTACAAGATTGATTGCGCATATTGCTAAAATGAATGGGTATCGTGTAGGTTACACAACAAGTGATGGTGTATATATTCAAAATAGATTATTGATGACAGGCGATTGTACAGGTCCTGCAAGTGCTGAGTTTGTTTTAAAAGATCCAACAGTAAATCTTGCTGTTTTGGAATGTGCAAGAGGCGGTTTATTGCGTGCTGGACTAGGATTTAAAAAATGTGATATTGCAGTTGTAACAAATGTTTCGGCGGATCATCTAGGGCTTAAAGGCATAAACACTATAGAGCAGTTGGCAAAAGTAAAAGCTGTGGTTCCTGAAACGGTATTACCTGATGGTTATGCTATTTTAAATGCAGATGACGATTTGGTATATGATATGAGGCGAAATGTTGATTGTAATGTTGCGTTATTTTCTATGGATGAAAACAATCCAAGAGTAAAGGCTTTACAAAGACTACACGGTATCACAGCAGTTTACGAAAATGGTTGGGTTACTATTTGTAGAGGTGAATGGAAAATGCGTTTAATGAAAGCAGAGAACATTCCTTTAACTTATGGAGGAAAAGCAAAGTTTATGATTCAGAATGTTTTGGCTGCTGTTTTGGCTGCTCATGTTCAGGGAATTAGTATTGAAGATATGAAAGCAGGATTAGAGACATTTATACCTTCAGCGTCTCAAACTCCTGGTCGTTTAAATTTATTTGAATTCGAGAACTTTAGCATTCTTTTAGATTACGCTCATAATCCTGCAGGAATGAGAGCGCTCAAAACGTTTACTGACGAACTTGACGCCACTGTAAAAGTTGGTATTATCGCAGGAATTGGTGATAGAAGAAAAGAAGATAATAATGAAATGGGAAGTATTGCAGCAGAAATGTTTGATGAAATTATTATTCGTCAAGACAAGCGCTTACGTGGAAAAACAGAAGAGGAACTTATAAAAATGCTGAGTGATGGTATTAAAATGAAAGATCCTAATAAGAAAACTACTATTATTCCATCAGAAAAAGAAGCGATTACCTTTGCAGTCAAAAACGCTGTTAAAGGATCGTTGATTATTTTGTGTAGCGATGTTATTCCAGATGCATTAGATCTAGTCAAAAAGTTTAAAGAACTTGAATCAAAAGGAGAATTACAGTTTGCAGATTAATAAAAAAACAGAAGTTTTTACTTCGGTTTTTTCTTTTCTTTTTTAAACTTTAAGATTGATTTAACAATATGGTAATTAATTATAGTTGTAAATATGTATAAAAATATTATATTTGTTAATTATAATATAGTTGAGGTACAGATAATTAGAATATTTCATTTGTATTTTGAGTTTAACAAAAAAGCTGATTGAAAATTTTATGGCTAAATTTGGAGAGATAATTGGTTCAAATATTCCAGTATTAATAGACTTTTATACTGACTGGAAAGACACTTCTGACGATTTGCATTCTGTGTTGCGTGATGTTGCCGCTGCTCTTGGTGATAAAGCAAAAGTAATTAAAATAGATGTTGATAAAAATGAAATTCTTGCAAATGCGCTAAGAATTAAAGGGAATCCGACATTTATAATTTACAAAGAAGGTGAAATGAAATGGCGACAAACAGGAGAGCAGGACGCTAATACATTAATCAACCTTGTTGAGCAATACGTTTAAAAACGTATCCTTTATTTCTAAAATAGTCCAAAACTTTTGGAAGTGAATACTTTAAATTTTCTGATGCCTTTATGCTATCATGAAATACAACAATACTGCCATTTTTCGTATTTTCAATTACATTCTTAAGGCATTTTTCTACAGTTATTTTCTGATCAAAATCGACACTTAAAACATCCCACATAATTATTTTATATCCATTTTCTCTCAGTTTAATTGCTTGTAGAGGTTTTATTTTACCATAAGGAGGGCGAAATAGTTGTTCTGAATTTATAGTTTTCAGATTCGATTTATTGAACTTTTGAATTGCTTTATCAGCCAATTCAATATTCTTTAAATAGTTAGCGTTGCTGCATTTCCATCCATTTAAATGATTGTGGGTGTGATTTCCAATAGAATGTCCTTCATTGACTATTCTTTGATAAATTCTAGGGTGATTCTCAATATTTTTTCCAATACAAAAAAAAGTGGCTTTTGCATTGTATTTCTTTAATTCATTTAAAGTCCATTCAGTAATTCCTTCTGTAGGACCATCATCAAAAGTTAAATAAATAGTTTTTTGATCATTTTTAGAAAAAGGAAAACTCCAAATATAATTCTTCAATATTCGTTGAATTATAGTTGGAATTTTGGTTAGGTAAAATGGCATATTTATTCTTCTAATAAACTACTAAATAATTCTAATTGTTTAATATATCTGTCTTTGATACTATCACCAAATTCATCCGTATCGTACCTTACAGTTGTTTTTACAATTTGATCATACATCAACAAATTATTTTCTATATTATCAAATACAGCTCCTAGTGACACCTCTTCAAACTGACTATAATACTCTAAGTTTTGTTCAAATTTACGGATTAAATCTAAACTTACTTTACGTGCTTTATCAGTCTTTTTTAATTTATAATAGGCATCAGGATAGCCTAATAGCATTCCGTAATGTAAGAAGCCGTCGACAGGCATTTTTTCTAAAGACACGTCTAAAAGTTCTTCAGCCTTCTCTAATTCTTCCTTATTGATTAGCGCTTCTACTGTCCTAGAAATATTATTCCTAAATGACACCGCATTTTTACGAGATTCAGGATCTAAATATATTTTACCATCATTGATATTCTTCCAATCAATATTTTTCCAATATTCGTAATTGATATCAGCATCTAACCTTCCCATATCAAAAAGACTTGCACCATTCAAAGGAGTTCTAATGGGAACCAATTTAAATGCAAGACCATCTAATTGTAAATAATCTTTTAGCCATATATATTCATCGTCAGCACTAGCACCTCCTGTAAAGTATATTGGTCTTTCCCAATTATTATTTGCAAGTATATCTAACATTAACAATCTATTTTTTGATAAAGCACTTGGGTCTATTTCAATATCTATGTATGGCACAATTAAATCTGCATCTTCTAGTTTTACAATTCCATTCTTTAAAACCATTTCTTTATTAACAGGAATACGGATTTTATTTGATGGATATGTTTTTTCCATTTTGTCATTAATAGTTTCAACTAAAGTAACCTCATTCTTACTTTGAATCCAGCGCATAAAATAATCGATAGAAATGATACTGTCTTGAAACTTTGCTGTAGGTGGTACATGATATACTAAATCCATAGTACCATACCTATATTCTTCATGTTCTAGTTGAGAAGGTATTGGAGGGGCCTTATAAGTCGCTCTTTTCATTTGGTCTATATACCAATCTGTCGCAAAAAGACTTGAGTTCACCAATTTGATATCTGTTCTATAATCTTCAACTTCTTGCATATACCACAAAGGGAATGTGTCATTATCTCCAATGGTAAACATAATTGCGTTTTCTTGGCAAGAATCTAAATATGCTTTAGCATTTAAATGAGATGTATATCTTCCAGAACGATCATGGTCATCCCAATTTTGAAATGCCATTAAAACAGGAACTGCCAATAAGCAAAGTGTTGTGCTACCAATTGCTGCAATTTTTTTAGGAGTAACTTCTTTTAAAGTTTCATAAAGAGATAGTACTCCAAAGCCTATCCAGATTGCAAAAATATAAAAGGAGCCTACAATTGCATAATCTCTTTCTCTTGGCTCAAAAGGTTTAGGATTTGTATAAAATATAATTGCTAAGCCTGTAAAAGCAAAGAAAAGAAGCAATGTGTAAAAGTTGTTTTTATCTTTTTTTAATTGAAAAACAAGGCCAATTATCCCTAAAATAAATGGAAGGAAATAATATGTATTTCGACCTTTATTATCTGCAATGTCTTGAGGTAAATTTGATTGAGGGCCCAAACGCATTTCGTCTATAAAGCCAATTCCACTTAGCCAGTTTCCATCATGAATGTCTAATTTTCCTTGAATATCATTCTGTCTTCCAACAAAATTCCACATAAAATAACGACCATACATATATCCAAACTGATAATCTACCATAAAAGTAATATTCTCAATAAAGGTAGGTCGTCTTTTACTACTTTGAGGAATTCCAGCAATAGCTTTGTAATTTTTGACTACGCTAGGAGATGGGTCAACCATTCTCGGGATAATCCCTTTGTGACGATCACTAAAATTAGGATTGGCATTTTTATAATCATTAACGACTATATATTTTCCAGAATTTTTATCCTTTTCATATTTTGGTTTGTCGTCTACAAATGGTTCCGCTTTATCTTGTTCTCTTTTATAGTACAGCGAGTAATATTTATCATAAAACACACTAGCGTCACCATATTGCTCACGATTATAATAGGCTAATAATTCTCTAGCACTAGAAGGATTGTTTTCATTTATTGTTGTGTTTGCATTGGCTCTAATTGGCAACATTAACCAAGAAGAAAATCCAATCATTACAAAAAGCACTGAAAGTATTAATGTATTTGCATGTATTAAACCTTTTTTTCTTGTATAATTTAATCCAAAGAAGAATGCTGCTATTAATATTAGCATTGCTATAATACTTCCAGAGTTAAAAGGTAATCCAATAGAGTTCACAAAAAACAACTCTAAAGCGCTAAAATATTTTAATGTAAATGGAAATAAAAATTTAAATACAAAAAGTAAAACGGTAATTGATGCAATATTTGCGAGGATGAACTTTTTTGGAGTTATACCCTTATAGTTCTTATAAAAGTAGATAAATACTATTGAAGGAATTACCAAAAGAGACAGGATATGTACGCCAAATGAAAGGCCAACTACAAAACTTATAAGTAGCAACCACTTATTACCTTGTGGTTTATGCATTTCGGCTTCCCATCTTAATGCTAACCAAAACAGTAAGGCCATTAAAAAAGATGACATAGCATATACCTCACCTTCAACTGCACTAAACCAGAAACTATCAGAAAAACAATATGCAAGCGAGCCAACAAGACCACTTCCAAGAATCGCATATGATTTACTTTGAGAAATCTCTTCAGATTTTGAAACCATTTTTTTGGCTAAGGCAGTAATTGTCCAAAACAAAAACAATATGGTAAATGCACTTGCTAATGCAGACATAAAGTTTACCATATAGGCAACTTGTGTAACATCTGAAGTAAACATTGCAAAGAATGCTCCAAGCATTTGAAATAAAGGTGCTCCTGGAGGATGACCAATTTCTAATTTCACTGCTGTAGAGATATATTCTCCACAATCCCAATAACTAACAGTAGGTTCTAAAGTTAGGGTATAAGTTATAAGTGCAATTGCAAATGCAGACCATCCTAAAATGGCGTTTAATTTATTGTGATTCAATGAAGACATACATGTTTTTTTATCTATGGCGAAATTACTAAAAAATAGTTATGATGTAAAACGTTAATACAATAGATGTTGTATTAAAATCGTGTTAAAATTAATTGATTAATAAAAAATTAAAAAAATGTTTGGCGATTTAAAACTTTGCTTTAAATTTGCACCCGAAATTGTCCCATGGTGTAATTGGTAACACACCGGTTTTTGGTACCGACGTTCAAGGTTCGAGTCCTTGTGGGACAACTAAAACGCTCTAATTCTTTTTTGATTTAGAGCGTTTTTTAGTTTATAGGCTTAATCTTTATGCTTTAAAAGTAATTACGGGTCTTATTGCATGGTTCGTAATCCCTCCACTAACACTATTGTTAAGTATGTGTGTTAACCCTCTTTTTCTATGAGTATTAATAGCAATTGCATCTGCACCCATTTCTTCTCCAAAATGAATAATCCCTTCTTCAATAGATCTGTCATTATAAAGGTTGATAGTGTAATCTTCAATGCCGCTATCCTCTATAAAGGAATTTATTTTCTTTTTAATAACAAATGAACTTTCAAAATGTGATGGAGTAATAATACGTAACAAATGAATTTTTGCATTAAACTTTTTTGCAAAGCCAACTATTCTTTTAAGCGAAGGTTTATATTCATCTTCAAAGTCAGATGCGAAAACTAAATTATTTAATTTAAAATCATCAATTTCATTTTTAACAACCATTACAGGCACATTAGAGTGGCGGACAACTCTTTCCGTATTTGACCCTACAAACATTTCTTCAAAACCAGAGACACCTTGTGACCCCATTACAACTAAATCAACATCTAATTTCTTGCTTTCTTCAATAATTCCTTCAAAGGGATTGTGAAAAACCACAGATTTTTCAACTTTAATATTTTTTAAAAAGTAGCGTTTAGTTAATTTTTCAAACTGCTCCTGTGCTCTTTTCATATATAGTAGAGTTATAGGAGAGTTGCTATTATTCCCGTAATTAGATGGGTCAATAACATCAGTAGGTAAGTCTAATAAATGAAGTAAGACTAACTTAGCGTCAGTTTCTTTAGCAATTTTAGCAGCTACCTTAGCTGCAAACTCTGCTTGTTCTGAGAAATCGATTGGGACAAGTATTTTTTTCATAATTTTATTAGTTTAAGTTGTGAGACGTTTCGTAAATATATAAAAAATAAACAAGGGATAAAATGATTTCTATCATTTAAAAAATAGTTGTATATTTGCAGCCAGAATTAATGAATAATTGGAATGGAGGGGACGAAAAGTCCCCTCTTTTTATACTAAAAAATGAATAAGGAAAGAGTAAAACAATTATTGACTGAAGCTTTGGATGAAAATGAAGAATTGTTTTTAATCGAACTATCATTTTTAGCCGAAAACAAGATATATATAGAGGTGGATGGGAATATGGGTGTAAATCTGAAGGAATGTATTAGAATCAGTCGCCATATTAATAATAATTTAGATAGAGAGGAAGAAGATTTTGGTTTAGAAGTTACATCACCAGATGTTGCTAATCCATTAAAAGTTTTAAGGCAGTACCAAAAGAATATTGGAAGGGTATTGACAGTGAAAACTAAGGAGAACTCAAAATTAGAAGGTACTTTGGTTGACGTGAAAGATGATGAGATTTCTCTTGAGTGGAAAGCAAGAGAGCCAAAACCAATAGGAAAAGGGAAGGTAACTGTTTTAAAAACAGTCGAAATAAAATATAGTAATATACTAGAAGCAAAAGTGAAGATTATTTTTAATTAGAGAAATGGAAAATATAGCATTAATAGAATCATTTTCAGAGTTTAAATCTGACAAAAGTATTGATAGAGTTACGCTAATGGCCTTGTTGGAAGAGGTTTTTAGAACTGCATTGAAGAGGAAGTTTGGGTCAGATGATAATTTCGATATCATTATTAATCCAGATAAAGGAGATTTAGAGATTTGGAGAAATAGAATTGTAGTAGCCGATGGGATGTCTGAAGATGATAATGAAGAAATTGAATTAGCTGAAGCTCGTAAGATTGAGCCCGATTTTGAGATTGGTGAAGATGTTTCTGAAGAAGTAAAACTAATGGATTTAGGTCGTAGAGCTATTTTAGCATTACGTCAAAATTTAATTTCAAAAATTCACGAGCACGATAGTACAAATATCTTTAAAGAGTTTAAAGAATTAGAAGGAGATATTTACAGTGCAGAAGTTCATCATATAAAGCATAATGCAATTATCTTATTAGATGACGAGGGTAACGAAATTTTAATGCCGAAAAGTGAGCAAATTCGTTCAGATTATTTCAGAAAAGGAGAATCAGTAAGAGGGATTATTAAGTCTGTAGAGTTAAGAGGAAATAAGCCAGTTATTATACTATCTAGAACTGAGCCTAAGTTTTTAGAAAAATTATTTGAACAAGAAATTCCTGAAGTCTTTGATGGTTTAATTACTATTGAGGGAGTTGCAAGAATTCCAGGAGAAAAAGCAAAAGTTGCTGTTGATTCATATGACGATAGAATTGATCCTGTTGGAGCATGTGTTGGTATGAAAGGTTCGAGAATTCATGGAATTGTTCGAGAATTAGGTAATGAAAATATAGATGTAATTAATTACACTAAAAATGACGAACTATTTATTGCAAGAGCATTAAGCCCTGCAAAAGTTACTTCAATGGTAATTCACTTACAAGAAGATCGTGAAGACGGAAAGAAAGGTAGAGTAGATGTGTATTTAAAACCAGAAGAAGTTTCAAAAGCAATTGGTAGAAATGGTGTTAATATTAGGTTAGCAAGCCAATTAACAGGATATGATCTAGATGTTCAACGTGAAGGTGTAGAGGATGAAGATGTTGAATTAGCTGAATTTTCTGATGAAATAGAAGCGTGGGTAATTAAAGAGTTCCAAAATGTTGGATTAGATACAGCAAGAAGTATTTTAGATAAAAGTGTAACTGAGTTAGTAAAAAGAACTGATTTAGAGGAAGAGACTATTATCGATGTTCAAAATATATTACAATCAGAGTTTGAAAATTAATTAGTAATTTTCAAAAAAAAAGAAAATTTAAGAGTAACAATAGAGTATGGCGGAAAATAAAACAATGCGACTTAATAAGGTTCTAAGAGAATTAAACATTTCTTTAGATAGAGCTATTGAACACCTTTCTAGTAAAGGGTTTGAGGTTGAAGCGCGTCCAACAACCAAAATATCTGGTGAAGAATATGAAGTGTTACTTGATGGTTTTCAAACTGATAGAAATAAGAAAGCAGAATCTAAAGAGGTTGGTGAAGAAAAGAGAAAAGAAAAAGAGGCAATTGCTTTAGCTCGTGCTGAAAAGCTTGAGAAAGAGAGACTTGAAGAAGAGGCTAAGAGAGAAGTTTTAAAAGCAAAAGCAGAAAAATTAGAAGTAAAAACTGTAGGTAAAATAGATATCGAACCTAAAAAAACAGTTAAAGTAGTAGAGCCTAAAAAACCTATTGAAGTAAAAGTCAAAGAGGTCGAGGTTAAAGAAGAAACACCGGTTGTTGAGAAATCTATTCCTAAAACTGAAAAGGTTGAGGTTAAAGAAGAGAAACCTGTTGAAGTAAAAGTCAAAGAGGTTGAGGTTAAAGAAGAAACATCGGTTGTTGAAAAATCTATTCCTAAAGTTGAAAAAGTTGAAGAGGTTAGATCTACTCCAAAAGTAGAAACAAAAGTAGAAGCAAAAGAATCTATAGAAGAAGTTGTTTCTAATGAGCCAAAAACTATTGAAACAAAATATAAAAAATTAGACGGACCTAAACTTGCTGGTAAAATTGATTTAAAACAATTTGAAAAACCAAAGAAGAAAAAGGTAGCAATTGTTAAGAAAGTTGTTGGTAGTGCTAACTCTGCAGATAAGAAGAAGAGAAAGAGAATAAAACCAGCGTTTAAGCCAACTCCAGGTCAAGCAAATACTAGATTTGGGAGCAAGCCAGGTTTTAAAGGGAAGCCTCAAGTGGGAGTTCGTAGAAATGTAGTGAAAGAAGAACCTACAGAAGCTGATGTTCAAAAGCAAGTAAGAGAAACTTTAGAAAAATTACAAGGAAAGGGTAAAAAGTCTAAAGGAGCAAAATATAGAAGAGATAAAAGAGATTCTCATAGAGAGCAAACAGAATTAGAGCAAGAAATTGCCGCAGCAGAAAATAAAATGCTAAAAGTAACAGAATTTGTTACAGTTAGTGAAGTTGCAACTATGATGGATATTCCAGTAACTAAAATTATTGGAGCCTGTATGTCTTTAGGGATGATGGTAACTATGAATCAGCGTTTAGATGCAGAGACATTAACTATTGTCGCAGAAGAGTTTGGTCATAAAGTTGAATTTGTAGGCGCAGAAGTTGAAGATGCTATTGTTGAAGAAGAAGATGCTGTTGAAGATTTAATTACAAGAGCGCCGATTATTACCGTAATGGGACATGTTGATCATGGTAAAACGTCATTATTAGATTATATAAGAAAAGCAAATGTAATCGCTGGTGAATCAGGAGGTATTACTCAACATATTGGAGCATACGGAGTTGAATTAGAAAGTGGTCAAAAGATTGCATTTTTAGATACTCCAGGTCACGAGGCTTTTACAGCAATGCGTGCACGTGGTGCTCAGGTTACCGATTTAGTAATTATCGTAGTAGCAGCGGATGACGGTTTAATGCCTCAGACAAAAGAAGCTATTAGCCATGCACAAGCAGCAGGAGTTCCTATTGTATTTGCAATAAATAAGATGGATGTGCAAGGTGCAAATCCAGATAAAATTAAAGAGCAATTAGCGGCAATGGATCTGTTAGTTGAAGATTGGGGTGGAAAAATACAGTCACATGATATTTCTGCAAAAACGGGTCAAGGAATTGATGAATTACTTGAGAAAATATTGTTGGAGGCAGAAATGTTAGATCTAAAAGCAAATCCAGAAAAACGCGCTTTAGGGACAGTTGTAGAAGCTTATTTAGATAAGGGTCGAGGATATGTGTCAACAATTTTGGTTCAAGAAGGAACTTTGAAAGTTGGAGATTATGTATTAGCTGGAAAGAATAGTGGAAAGATTAAAGCGATGTTTAATGAGCGTGGAAATGAGTTGAAAGTCGCAGGACCTTCAACACCAGTTTCAATTTTAGGATTAGACGGTGCTCCTCAAGCAGGAGACAGATTCCATGTATTTGAAGACGAACGTGAAGCAAAACAAATTGCGGCAAAACGATCTCAATTACAACGCGAACAATCTGTAAGAACTCAGAAACATATTACGCTTGATGAAATTGGAAGACGTATAGCGCTTGGTGATTTCAAAGAATTGAATATTATCTTAAAAGGTGATGTTGATGGTTCTGTTGAAGCACTGACCGATTCATTCCAGAAATTATCTACTGATGAAATTGAA
>CAWVTS010000016.1:0-23610 GCA_963933045.1 uncultured Lutibacter sp.
AGAATTAGGATCAAATCCTTTATAGTTTTCTTGATAATTATCTTCAAGTAATATCACTGAGTTCTCAGCCTTTGCAACAGCAAAATTTTGTTTATTAGCATGCAACCCCAATACAAATGTCTCTGAACCATAAGCATTTGTGTTATGAGCATTACAATGTATAGATACAAACAAATCTGCATCTGCATTATTCGCGATCTTTCCTCTCTTGTATAAATCAACAAAAACATCAGTTTTACGAGTATATATAACTTTGATATCTTTATTTTTTTCTAATTGTTTTCCAACTTCTAAAGTTATCTTTAAGGCTATATCTTTTTCTTTAAATTTCTTATACCCAACTTTTCCTGGATCATGACCTCCATGACCAGCATCTAATACCACAGTATAGGTTTTTTCTTGAGCATAGGTTGTTAAACTTATCAGAATAAAACAAAAGGATAATACGAAAACATATATTGCTTTCGTTTTGGTATTAAATTTGTGATACATCTGTAAGTCCATCAATATATTTTGGTTATTTTTGCCAAGTTATAAGAGTTATTCAAAGATTGAGCCATACTTTTATATTTTTGATAAAATAAGGGCATTTAAATTTTAAGCGAATTTAAGAAAAGTTAAGAATTTTAGACCTGTTTTTTTATATAAAACGACAAAGAAGTTATTGCATTGCAAAAAAATGTAACTAAAATATTTTTTATACTGATTTTTTTCAGTTTGACTACGCAATTTCTGATTGCGCAAGATTTGAATGTACCCCTAAAAAAAAGAACCATTCAAAAAGAAAATACTGTTCGAAAAGACACTATATCTACCAATTTTGAATCACTTATAAAAGCAAAAGATACTATTCAAAACGATAGTTTAAAAAAGTCTAACAGTGCTATTGAAGACATTATAACTCATACTGCAACAGATTATATTCGTGAAAATTTTAGAGAACGTATAATCACCCTTCACAATAATGCAGAAATTGATTATGGAACAACAAATATTAAGGCTGGTCATATTGAAATTAACCACGGCACTAATGTAATTACTGCTGTTGGAATAAAAGATAGTCTTGGGTATCAGCAAAGACCTGTTCTAACTCAAGAAGGGCAAGAATCAAAACATGATTCTGTAAAATTAAATTATAACACCGAAAAATTAATTGCTTGGAATACAGATTCTAAATTAGATGAATTATTTACAAAGACAGGTGTATTAAAAAAAGTAAACGATTCTACTATTTACATTAGAGATGTTGTAATTACTACATCAAAAAAAACAATACCGGATTATCATATTTTAGTTAAGAAAGGGAAAATGGTTCCGAATAAAAAAATAGTTGCAGGAAAATCACAATTATTTATTGCTGAAGTTCCTACACCTGTTATTTTGCCCTTCGCATATTTTCCACTAACAAAAGGTCGTTCTTCTGGAGTTATTTTACCTTCGTATGGTAGCAATAATAACCAAGGTTTTTTCCTACAAAATGGTGGGTATTACCTAGCATTGAGTGATTATTTTGATTTGACTCTTTTAGGTGATATTTATACAAATGGAAGTTGGGGATTAAACGTACAAAGCAATTATAATGTTCGATATAAATATAATGGCGGTTTAAGTTTTAGATATGAAAACCTGTTTAACAGTATTAGGGGTTTTGATGATTTTGGTCAAGCAACTAATTATAATATTCGCTGGAACCACGCACAAGATACTAAAGCTAATCCCAATGCTCGTTTTTCTGCTTCTGTAAATCTAGGTAGCAGTAGGTATTACAGGCAATCGTTAAATGAATATAATAATAATTCCTTTTTAAATAATACTTTAAGTTCATCTATATCTTTTCAAAAGACTTTTGTAGGCACTCCATTTAACCTAACTTCATCTATTACACATGCTCAAAACACAAATACTGAAAGTATTGTAATGTCTTTACCTTCATTACAGGTTAGTATGAGTAGACAATATCCTTTTGCTCCAAAAAATGGCCCTAAAAAGAATCCAATACAAAAATTAGGTGTTACCTATAACTTAAAAGGAGATTATAAAATAAATACTACTGATGAATTCTTTTTCAAAAAAGAAATGTTTGAAACAGCTAAATCTGGAATTCAACATGATGTTGCTTTAGGAACTAGCATGAAAGTAGCAAAACATTTTACTTTATCACCAAATGCAAGGTATAAAGAAGTATGGTATTTTGACAAAGTAAATAAGTTTTATGACGCCACAAATGATGAAGTTGTAACAGATACTATAAAGGGTTTTAATTCTTTTAGAGAATATAGTGCAGGTGTATCACTTACTACAACTTTATTTGGAGATGTTTCTTTTAAAAAAGGAAGACTCCAAGCAATTCGGCATACCATGAGACCAAGTGTTTCTTATAATTACAAACCTGAATTTAGCAAATATTATGATGAAATTCAGCAAACTAGCGACCCTTTAGATGTTCTTGAATACACACAGTTTGAACAAGGAATTTATGGTAGACCAAGTAGAAGTTTATCAAATAGCATAGGGTTTTCTATAGCCAATACTTTAGAGGCAAAAGTAATGTCTAAAGATTCTACAGAGACTGAGGCGAAAAAAATTAGCTTATTAAAAACTTTAAATATTAGTACAAATTATAATATAGCTGCAGATTCATTAAAATGGAGCCCTTTAAATCTAAACGCAGGAACTACCTTTTTTAACAATAAACTGAATCTAAATGTTAGGGCAACATTAGATCCTTATGCTATTGATGTTAATGGAAGAAAAATTAATACTTTTAATTTAGATAATGGAGGAAGCCTTTTTAGACTTACCAATGCTGGAGTAACAATGAACTACTCTCTATCTAGTAAATCTGATGATAAAAAAGACAACAGTACCGAAAGAGGCGTTGGTAATAATGACCGCAGCAGGTCTTCTAATGGAATTTTTGGAGAAGATATGATTGCTACAAATGACCAAAGTATTGATAAAAATGAAGATACCAAAAAAACTTCTAAATTATATAATTCAAAAATACCTTGGAATCTTAATTTAGCTTATGCATTAAATTATTCTAATTCTACTAGGCAAGATGAGATTTCATCTCATTCTTTAATGTTTTCTGGAGATATTGAATTAACACCAAAATGGAAAGTTGGGTTCAGTTCAGGTTATGATTTAAAAAACTCTGGATTTACGTATACTCAACTTCGATTTAATAGAGATTTAGATAGTTGGAAAATGAGTTTCAATTGGGTTCCGTTTGGGACAAGAACAACCTATAATTTCTTTATTGGAGTTAAATCATCAGTACTAAGTGATCTTAAATATGATAAACGTAAAGTTCCGGATAGAAATCTATTTTAATAATTAGCATTTAATCAGAAGGTATGAAAAAAATTATAAACACATCAAGTGCACCTACTCCAATAGGTCCATACAACCAAGCTGTACTAGTTGGAAACACACTTTATACATCTGGACAAATAGCTACAGATCCAAAAACTGGCGAATTAGTTTTAGATACCATTACTGATGAAACCAAACAAGTAATGGAAAATTTAAAAGCAATTTTAAAGGAAGCAAATATGACGTTTGAAAATGTTTTTAAGACAACTGTTTTCATCTCTGACATGCATAACTTTTCTGCAATTAACGAAGTTTATGGGACTTATTTTAATTCTGATACTGCACCTGCAAGAGAAACTGTTGAAGTAGCAAACTTACCTAAGTTTGTTAATGTTGAAATTTCGGCAATAGCAATTAAATAGTTTTATTTTATTGAGTCTTTTGAATTATTAAAACTCCTGAAATCCACTAAGTCTTTTTTCTTTTTGATAGCCTGTTTTGTTTTAAGAATAGAATCCTTTTTAATCTCCTTTTTTTTAAGTCCTAATTTCTCTAGCAACTCTCTACTGTTATCAAAATTGAATTGGTAGGATAACCCTGCTCCTTGTGTATATCCTTCTTCTTCCTCAGTATACTGAATTTCATTTTGACGATTAAACACTGTAGAACGTAAAGTACCTTCTTCGTTTAATAAAAATTCTACTTTCACCTCACCTTTAACTGCTTGTTGTTTTGAACCAACAGGTACACCAACAGAACCATCAATCAAAATTCTATCATTCAGTTTTGTTTCAACTGTTATACCTACTTGATCATCAGTATTTAAATTATCAATTTGAGATCTATTAGAACCAATATTGTAATCAATACCAAACTTAATTTTATCATTTTCTCCACCAAGAATAGTTGTAATAGCACTAGACAAAAGTAATTCTCCTGTTTCAGAAGCAAATAGTGACAAACCATCATCAAAAATATCTTCTCTATAAAAACTTCCTAAAACCAGTAAAGATGTAAAGTGTTTTAACTTTTCATTTTCATCATTATTTTGATTTATTTTAAAATCTAATTCAGAATTTAAATCGGAACCTGCATCAGGAATAATGATGTCATATTCTTTTTGAGAATTATATAATTCGCCTGTGAATTTCGCTACTAAATCAATTGGAATGTCTCTATTTGTCGTAATGTTTTCTAGAATAGATTTAGGATTTGCATTCACTCTATAAATCGTTTCTATATTTAACTCTGCAGTGTATGGGCTTCCATCCCATGAAACTGCTCCTCCTTTAACTGCAACGAATTTTTTACTTATAAAGCCACCATATTTAAAGTCATAAGTACCATTATCAATAACAAAATCTCCAAACATATTAAACTTCCCATTGGTATTAATTTCAATACGCAAATCTCCTGTTCCACTTCCTTCCAATGCACTTCCTGTAGATTTATCCATTATCATTTCAACAATAGCATCTTTGGTAACTTGTAAATCAAAATTTAAAGACAATCCTTTAAACCTATCTAACAATAATTCTGTTGGCAATTCAAATTTTGCAGCCTTTTCTTTATCTGTAACAAAGGTTACCAAACTATTATTTGAGACTGTTTTCACATCACTTAATGGAATTACAAAGTGAGTTCCTTTATTTGTTTTACCATTTACATCTATTGTCAAGTCATCAGCAAGTCCAATTATTGTAGCATTTCCATCAATAAATCCTTTTCCATAATAAAGTGCATCATCGGCTTCTTCAGTGTTTAAGACAAGTAAATTTTCAGTGTTCAAACTCAAGTCTAATCTCCAATCGCCAAATTTATAATGTTTTATACTTCCTAGTAAAGATGCTCTTGTTTTTTCTGCCGTATCAAGTAGTGTTAAATCAACTATATCAAAAGTTTGATCTCGTAATTCTAAAACTGTTGTTCCTTCAAAATCATAATCAACATTTAAATATGGAAAAGTTATTCCAGCTGAGTCTAAAAACAATTCACCACTCATATTTGGATTCTCCAAAAGACCTGTAAGTTTCGTGTTACCATAAACAAACCCTCTAATATTAGTGAAGTTTTCTCCACCAATTGGATCTAACAACTCCAATTTAAATTTTTCAAAATCAACATCTAAATCAAGTGTTGGATTGCTAGTAGATAAATCGATAATTCCTGTAGCTAATACATTTTTTACATTTTCATTTTCAACAGTTACAGCTACATCAAAATTTCTGACAGAATTTTTACCTTTCATATCAACTTTCAACTTACCTTGATATGAATCATTTATAAAAAAATCTTCTACAGTAATATTGGCAATAGGTAAGATTGATGAATCGTTTTGAGCATACTTAACATCACCATTAATTAATCCAGCAAAGTTCCAACTATCACTATCTGGCGTAATCCCGGCTAAATCAACGTTTTCAAAATTAAAATTTAAATCTTTATTGTTTTCGTCAACAATAGATCCAAATAAATTAATTTTTTGTTTTCCAGAAGTAATATCAAATTCTTGAATATCAAATTCTTGGAATTTATTATCAAATACAATTTTGTTCTTATTATTCTCTTTAGAATTTACAAACCATTTTATATTTTTATATTTAAAATCTGATTTGTTTAAACCAACAATAGACGTATTATCTGCATCGATAGTATGGTAAAATCCAAGATTGTAAGATTCTGTATTTTCTTTCCCTCCAACAAATTCCGTTCTAAAAAATAATGTATCGTTTATTGTTTTGTTTACAAGGTTCAAATCTGCAATGTCATAATATTTTGAATTGATCTTACTTACTGATAACTGTGTGTTAAATAAGGGGTTTTTATTATCTATTTGTAATCTAATATCATCAATAATCACCTTGTATGCATCAATTTTTGGAGAGCGTATATTTAATTTAAATCTATCATCATCAGAGTTTATTGACCCACGAATTGAAGTGTTAGCACCCAAAATAACTTCAGGATAAAAAACTTCAACAATTTTATTGTAAATTTTAAAATTAAAATCTAAATATTGACCTGAAGAAACTGGAAAAGGATTATAGTTTGCATAGATACTTCCTATAGAATTTCTAGTTAAATATGCTACTTCATCAAACTTAAAGATTCCTTCTAATTTTCCATTTATGATATCAGATGAATTAATAGTTATTGTTCTAACACTATTATCAAATTTGGAATTGATATTAAAATCTTTAAAAAAATAATTATCATTCTGATTCGTGTATGAAGTGTTTTTAACAGAAATATCTCCTGCTAAATCTTCAATTGAATTTCCTGTAAAATTAATATCCAAGTCTCCTTTAAGAATGGCAATAGAATCTCTGGTGAACAAGTTCAAAGTATTAAGATTCGCGTATTCAACTTGCGTTTTAAAATCAAATTTATAAATATCTGTTGATAGGTCAGCAAGACCATCAAACTCTAGTTTTAAGTTTTCATCTTTAGAAATTAATTTCCCATTAAACTTCTTGTTTTGAAACTGTCCATTTATATCAATATTTTGATACGTATACCTTTTATATTGGTGCTTATATATCTCACCAACTATAGCGGTGTTTATTCCATCTAAGGTAAATCCTTTCCCATCAATATCTGCATCTAAAGATAACCTACCTATTAGTGAATCTTTAGCAAATTTACCTAGTTCAAAATCTATAATCTTCAAATGCCCTTTATAGGAAGCGTTATCAATGTCATCAATATTTGTCAATTTTAAATCAGAAATCGCAGTTCCTAAATCAGTATTCATTTGAATTTGAGCATTGATGAGGTCTGAAGTAATATAGATATTCCCGCTAATTGCAAACCTCCCTAATTTTTTAAAAACTGACGGCAAAGAGTTTTCTAAAATATTTGGCAAAAGTTTTTTTAGGTGATTATAATCTGATGTTAAATTATCTAATTTTGCATTTACCGAAAACCCTTTTTCTGTATTCAAAGCATTTACAAAATGAAGGTCTCCCACTACTCTAGATTTTAAATCAGAATTCAAGTTCATGCCAATTGCAACAAAATCATTTAAAGTACCTTTAAGTTTGGTTGTAAAATGCAACACATCATTTTGCCCAAACTCATCATAAAACTTATTCAAATCTGTCATAGAAACATCTGCTTCTTTAACTATTGCATCAAATTTTACTTTATTATTAAAATCTGAAAAAGAGCCATTTCTATAAAAAATGATATCCGTAAGAACATTTGAAGTTTCAGTTTTCAAAACTGTATTTAATAACTTCATTTCTTCCTGAGTATAAGTGAAGTCTGATGTTAGATCCTGAACTTCTATACCATGGTTTTCAACAAAATTCAACTCTTTTATGTTACCATAAATATTAGGACCAAGGATTTTAAAATTATATATATCACCCTTTATATTTTTAAATGTTACCGCTTTTTCTCCAATTACATTTTCATCGTAAATAATAAGATTCGTACTTACCAAATGGATAACTGTAGATGTTAATAAAAAATCTGAAGGGCTATCATCTTCATTTTCGTCATCAAACTTATCTGTAAAGATGGAAAAAGCACTGTCATCATCTCCTTCGTAAGTTTTAATTATAAAGTTAACTCCTTCAAGATATATATCGTCAAACTCAAGTCTGTTTTGAAGAATTTCTTTATAACTAAAAATTGATGTCGTTAAACTTCTAACGTTTATCAACGAATCTAGGTGGTGATCCTTTATTTCTATTTCTTTAAGTTTTATACTTCCAAGAAATGACAAGTCAACTTTATTAATTACAATGTTGGTTTTAAAAGTATCATTTAAATAATTAGTAGCCATTTTACCAAGGCGTGTTTGCACTGCAGGAATAGACAATAAAATGATTGTCAAAACCAAAAACAACGCAAGTGCGAGTAAAAACCTGAGTACTATTTTTTTAATTCGTTTGATAAACTTTAACTTTGCAATATTAATGGCAATTTTCGTGCCTTATTTATGTTTTTGATGAGCAAAAAATCAATTTATATTCTTGGTATTGAATCTTCTTGTGATGACACAAGTGCTGCTGTGTTATGCAACGGAAAAGTACTCTCAAATGTTGTAGCAACTCAAGAAATTCATACAGCCTATGGAGGCGTAGTTCCAGAATTAGCTTCACGTGCACATCAACAAAATATTATTCCAGTAGTTCAGCAGGCAATTCAAAAAGCAAATATCGACAAAAATCAGTTAAATGCCATAGCTTTTACCCAAGGACCTGGATTAATGGGTTCATTACTTGTTGGAACATCATTTGCTAAATCATTTGCTATTGGTTTAAACATTCCTTTGATTGCCGTAAATCATATGCAAGCACACATTTTAGCGCATTTTATTGATGCTAAAAATCAGCAGAAACCACCTTTCCCCTTTTTATGTCTAACGATAAGTGGAGGACATACACAAATTGTGAAAGTTTCTGATTACTTTAATTTTGAAATCTTAGGTGAAACTTTAGATGATGCTGTTGGCGAGGCGTATGACAAATCTGCAAAAGTTTTAGGGTTACCGTATCCAGGAGGTCCATTGATTGATAAATATGCTCAGTTAGGGAATCCAAAAGCCTACGAGTTTACAAAACCAAAAGTTGGAAAGTTAGAGTTCAGTTTTAGTGGTTTAAAAACAGGGATTTTACGATTCATTCAAAAAAATGTTGCTGAAAACCCAAATTTTATTGAGCAAAACTTAAATGATATTTGTGCTTCTATTCAAGAAACTATTGTTCAAATATTAATGAATAAAATCAAGAACGCTTCAAAAGAAACGAATATAAGACATATTGCAATTGCTGGAGGTGTAAGTGCAAATTCAGAAATACGAAAACAATTACAAGAAGCAGAAAAAAAGTATGGCTGGAAGACGTATATACCAAATTTTGAATACACAACTGATAATGCGGCTATGATAGGTATTACGGGATATTTGGCCTATAAAGAAGAACGTTTTTCAAAAATGGATGTAGCTTCAAGAGCAAGAATGAAAGTTGACGAATAAATTAATTTAATTAAAGTTTAGCATGAGTTTATTAGAAAATGTAAAAAATTATTTTAAGAAAGAAATTACTGAAACTAATCCTATTGCGCCAAAAGGCGTTTGTCCTAATTGCTGGGGAAGACAAGATTGGGATGGCGAATATTATAAACTTATAAAAGGAGAGGATGGAAATCCAACAAAAGAAATTTATACTAATTTCATTAAAGATGTCACAAGAAAACTCAGCAAAATAACTATTGATGAGAACACATATATCTGCGAAACTTGCAAGACTCGTTATAAGTAAAAAAACTCCAGTAATTACTGGAGTTTTTTATTTGAATATATATTAAATACTAATCGACTGTATTCATATTGTTTGGTAAATATGTTGCTCCATACCTCACATCTAATTTCACTTTAGCATTTTTAGGGATTTTTATTAACAAACTCTTTTTAATTCTAGCTGCTCCCTCACCATTTTTATGTTTTAATTCTAATAAGGCACTATACTTCTCCTCCATCTTCTTGCCCATTTTCTCCATCTTTTCTTCAAAAGCTTTTATTTTATGAGCATTTTCTTTTTCCCAAGCATCAATTTTTAATTCAAACTCCTTCATTTTAGGCTCATTCTCTTTATGCCACTTAGCTAATTTCTCTTCCATATCCTTCATTCTAGGAGCATTCTTTTCTTCCCACAATTTAATTTTCTCTTCATATTCTTTCAATTGCGGTTCAATTTTTTCTTCCATCTCTTCTTCCCATGCTTCTTGCTTCTTTTTAAAACTCTTCATATATCCTTCCTTATCTTTTTCATAAGCTTCATGATCAAATTCTATTTTTGACAAATGAGAAATTACTATTTCTGGCATCTCAGGCATTTCAGGCATTTCCGGCATCTCTGGCATTTCTGGCATCTCTGGCAATTCAAAATGAAAATCATGTGAAAACACATCACCTATATTTGATATTGAATCAAAGTCAAAATGAATATTATGCTTTAATATATCTTTAATATTCGCTATTGAATCAAATTTAAAATGAAAGTCAAGATTTTCCATCTCATATTCAATCAAAGAATGATCATGACTAGATTTTGCAGTAATTATAACTTTCTCTTTATTACCTAATGCTTCAAAGTCTACACTTTCAAAAAGTTCATTAGAATCTTCCTTATTCAGACCTTCGACTTCCCATTGACCTTCAATAGAGACCACATTTTTATTCCAAGTTTCTATAACCACATCAGTATATCTAGCTGTAATATCAACAACTACATCACTGTTTACATTGAACGATTCAGAAACTTTTTTATCTTGTTTTTGAGCAAATAATACTGTTGAGAACAATAAAATAAGTGCTAAAAAATTATGCTTGTATGTTTTCATTTTGTTTGTTTTTATTGATTTTTAATTGTCAAAATGTGTTCGCAGTTAATCATTTTCTGAGTTGATAATGATTATGACATGCTCGATTCATTTTGCTTTAATTTTAAATTTTCAATTTTGTTTAATTTGTTTTTTAATTGCTTTAGTAAAAGCATCCTCATTTGTAGATTTTCTATCAATTCATCAATAGTTTTTTCGCTTATTTCTTTTTTGCTTAAATCGGCATTTAATTTATCATACTCTTTTTGTAACAGACTTAACTCTGAGAAATAAACCTCTAACAATTCCTTATTAGAATCTGTCACTTTAATTTTTGAGATTTGATAATTAATATTTGCTAAATAATAATCTTCAACTTTCTTTAAATCTGGTGAAATATCAGCAATAGATTTAATTTTATTAGGAGTTTCGATTACTTCTACAATTTCTGATTTACTATTATCAAGATAATTGTAGCCAATAAAACCAATACTAATTATTAATGCAATACTTGCTGCCATCTTTAAAAATGAGAATTCGTTTTTTTGATTAAAAAACTCTTTATCTAATCTGTTTTCAAACCTTAATTTATGGCCTTCAGACAATTTACGTGTTGTCATTTCAGGCTCTCTCTCTAGTAATTTTTTAATATCCTGTCCCATTTCCTACCAGTTTTAATGATTCTTTTAATTTTTGTTTCCCTCTTAATAATTGTGTTCTAGAATTCACTTGAGTAATGTTTAAAATTTGTGAGATTTCTTGATGATCATACCCTTCAATCAAAAACAACGATAGTACTAATTCGTATTTTTGAGGTAATTGAGAAATTGCTAATTTTACTTCTTCTGCAGAAATTCCGTCAGAAATTTCCCAATTATCATCATCTACTACTATTTTCAAATAATTTTCATCTACATCCAAAAAATCAAGTTTTTTTGATTTTAAAGTGTCGATACTTTGATGAACCACAATTTTCTTTAACCACGCACCAAAAGTTACTTCTCCCTTAAAAGAATCAATTTTTCTAAATGCTTTAATAAATGCTTCTTGCATTAAATCCTCTGCATCTTGAGAATTTTTCATAAATCGATATGCAACGTTATACATGCCATCACAATATTGATTGTACAATTTCAATTGTGCTTTACGGTTATTCTTTTTACAGAGTTCTATAACTTCTGTATGATATATCTGTTTTGGCATAGTTAAGTTAGTCTTCAATTATAAAGACGATACTTTTTTAGTGATGTTGCAAATTAGTGAGATTTTAAAAAAAAAATTTATTTCAGGAAATAGATCATACAAAAATCAAAAATTGAAAGTTATATTTTCACCTAATATCATGTTCAATTTAAAAGTTTCTTTATACTTTTATTGCATGATGGATAAGATTTCAATTCAACTTCATAATCCTGTATGGCACTCATTATGTGAAACACATGAAAAATTTGTTATTGAATATAATAATGTCAAATTTTATCATCCTGACATTTGTAGTTTTGGATCATTTACAAATGAAGAAAGTACTTATAGTGCATTAAATCAATACGCTAAACTTACAAATGAATTTTTCTTAGTTTCAGAAAACAAAACTCCAACATTTGATAAAGAAAAAATAATTCTTTCTAAAAAAATTGAAGGATGTCAGATGATTTTAAATCAACTCGTTGAAATAAAAGTGTCTGAAAAAATAATTCCGCTATCTAATAAACATATTGATGAGATATATGATTTAGTATGGTTAGTAATGCCTGGATATTACGAAAAACGCTCATTTGAAATGGGTGATTACTTTGGAATATTTAAAGACAATAAATTAGTTGCAATTTCAGGTCAACGTATGCAATCCAATCATTGGACTGAAATTAGTGCCGTTGTAACACATCCAGATTATACCCGCCAAGGACTGTCAAAGCAATTGGTAGCTCATACAACCAAAGAAATTTTAAAGCAAAATAAAAAACCCATTTTACATACTAATAAAGGCAACCCAGCAATAAAACTATATGAAAAATTAGGGTTTACAACATCAAGAGATATGAATTGGTGGTATTTTAATAAAAAATAAGAGTTCACAAAACTGCAAAAAAAACCCCCATGATTGGAGGTTTAAAATTTTTATATATCGTTATCGCTTTGCGATTAAAATTCTTGATTCATATCCCAAGCCTCTAAAGTTTCTTTCAAAGTTTTAATAAACATTCCGCCTAATGCTCCATTCACAACTCTATGATCATAAGAGTGAGATACAAACATCTTTTGACGAATACCTATAAAATCACCTTCTGAAGTTTCAATAACTGCAGGTACTTTACGAATCGCCCCTAAAGCCAAAATAGCGACTTGTGGTTGATTTATAATTGGTGTTCCCATAACAGAACCAAAACTACCTACATTGGTTACAGTATAGGTTCCGCCTTGAATATCGTCTGGTTTCAATTTATTTTCTCTTGCTCTTCCTGCTAAATCATTAACAGCCTTTGTCATTCCGACTAAGTTCAATTGATCTGCATTTTTAATGACAGGAACAATTAAGTTTCCATCACCTAATGCAGCAGCCATACCTAAATTAATATTTTTTCTTTTGATTATTCTATCACCATCAACGGCAATATTAATCATTGGGAATTTTTTAATTGTATTTGCAACAGCTTGCATTAAAATTGGAGTAAACGTTAATTTCTCACCTTCTCTACTTAAGAAAGCATCTTTAACCTTAGTTCTCCACTTTACAATATTTGTAACATCTATTTCAATAAATGATTGAACATGTGCAGAAGTTTGAACCGAGTCTACCATATGTTTGGCAACTAATTTCCCCATTCTACTTATTTCGATAATCTCATCTCCTCCGTTAATAGAAACTGGAGTTGATTTAGGTTGTGGTTTTGGAGTTGGAGTTGGAACTGGAGTAGCAACAACTTTCTTAACTTCTTTCACTTCAACTTTTTCAACAGAACCTTTATTTTCTATAAACGATAAAATATCATCTTTAGTAACTCTTCCGTCTTTTCCACTTCCAGCAATTGATTCTAATTGACTCATTGAGACACCTTCAGCCTCAGCAATATTACGAACTAATGGAGAGTAAAACTTACCTGACGCACTCTTTTTATCTATAGGTGCAGCAATAACTTCTACTACATTTTGTACAGTTTTTTCAACTTCTACAACTGCTTCTACAATAGTGTCATTAGAAGTAGTTTCTTCATCAGAACCTTCTCCTTCAACTTCTATAACTGCAATTGTCTCACCTACTTTTACAACATCATTTTCTGCAAATAATAGTTCAACCAAAACACCTTCAACTTCACTTGGCACTTCTGAATCTACTTTGTCAGTTGCAATCTCTACAACTGCATCATCTAATTCTATCCTATCACCAACTTCTTTTAACCATGAAGTAATTGTTGCTTCCGCAACACTTTCTCCCATTTTAGGTAATTTTAATTCAAATTTCGCCATAATTATATGCTCTTATTTCTGACTGCGAATTTACTAAAAAAGAAGAATAATATCCTTTAAAAGTATTAAATATTTTCGAATATAAATTTCGAATGATTAATGTATTCGCAATTATTTTATGAAATAGGTTTTTTTAATAAACTATTATTAATCAAAAACGTATTTTATTAACAATATACTAATTAAATCCAGGTTTTAGGATTTTCTAAAACTGTCAATAATCGCTCTTCTTCGCTTCCTTTTTCCGGAATATGATTATAATGCCATTGTACATGAGGAGGTAAACTCATCAAAATACTTTCTATTCTACCGTTTGTTTTTAAACCGAATAAGGTTCCTTTATCATGAATCAAATTAAATTCTACATATCGCCCTCTTCTTACTTCCTGCCAATTACGCTGCTCTTTTGTGTATGCTAACTCTTTTCTTTTTTCAACAATAGGAATATAACTGCTCAAAAAACTATCACCTACTTCAGTTACAAAGTCATACCAGTTTTGCATTGACATTTCCTCTGTTTTCTTACAATAGTCAAAGAATAAACCACCAATTCCTCTCGCCTCATTTCGATGTGTATTCCAAAAATACTCGTCACATCGTTTTTTATACGTTTCATAAAAACCTGAATTATGAGTATCACAAGCCTCTTTACAAACTTGATGGAAATGTGTAGTATCTTCATCAAATAAATAATAAGGAGTTAAATCTTGACCTCCACCAAACCACGAATCAATAACATCTCCTTCTTTATTATACATCTCAAAATAACGCCAATTTGCATGAACAGTTGGAACCATTGGATTCTTAGGATGTAAAACCAAACTTAGACCACACGCAAAAAAATCACATTCAGAAACGTTAAAGTATTTCTGCATTGATTCCGGTAATTTACCATGCACACCAGAAATGTTTACACCTCCTTTTTCAAATACATTCCCTTCAAAAATAACTCGTGTTCTACCTCCACCACCTTCTGGTCGTTTCCAAATATCTTCTTGAAACTTTGCTAACCCATCAACTTCTTCAAGTTTAGAAGTAATTAAATCCTGTAATTCATGGATATATTTAAAAAAAATATCTTTCATTTTAAATCATCGTTTTATTATAATACGTAGACTTTTCAAAGTCTCGTATGTTTATTGAAATAATTGGAACCTTTGGAAATAACTGATTCAATTTTGAAGTAATCCTTTTAGAAAGGACCTTTTTTTGCTCTGTAGTTCTTCCTTCCATAATATTTGCAAACACGTGAATGAAATCATCATCAGAACTTTGTACTAAAGAATATTTGAATGGATTTAAACGAACTTTAATATCGTTTCGCCCAAAAAGTCCTGTTGAAAAAGCAGTTTCAAACACCTCTTCCAAAATTTTTCTTGGCTCCTGTAGTTCCAAAATATTTTCTGAGCAGTCTAAAATAAAATGTGGCATGTTCTTAATTTAATTTTTATTAATTCTAAGAATAATATAACCTATCAATGCAGCTATTAATGAGCCTATTAGGATTCCTATTTTTGAAGAATCTATAAATACTTGATCTTCTATAAATGCTAAACTTGCAATAAAAATAGCCATTGTAAATCCAATTCCTGCTAAAAATGAAACACCTATAATATGCTGTAAATTAATATCTTTTGGGATTTCAATAAACTTCATTTTTTTAGCAATCAAAATAATCGACGTAATTCCAATACTGTTCCCTAAAACTAGACAAATAATAATATTTTTAACTAAAGGAATATCAAGTCTCATATCACTGCTTAAAACGACTCCCGCATTAGCCAAAGCAAAAATTGGGATAATAAAATAAGCAACCCAATCATGGAGGTTATGTTCTAAGTGTTGTAAAGGCGACTGATATTTATTTGTCCAATCTTCTAGATTATCTATTTGTTTTATTTGTTCTTTGGATAAAATAGTTTCATCCGTTTCGGAAGTTCCTTTAATATTGTTAGTAATCTTTACTAAATTATCAATAAACTCTCTAGTCTGTATTTTCTGTCTTATAGGTACTGTGAAAGCAAGTAAAATTCCAGCTAAAGTAGGATGTATTCCTGCCTTTAAAAATAATGTCCAAATAACTATTCCAAAGACTACCATGATAAACTTAGAATAAAAACCCTTATAAGAAAAGAAATACAAAACACACAATAATAAAAGTGCAATAACGAGTAAATTCAACTTAATTGCACCACTATAAAATATTGCAATTACTAATACTGCTCCAATATCATCTACAATCGCAAAAGCAGTTAAAAATATTTTTAAACTCAAAGGAACTCTATTTCCTAAAACTTTAATGATAGCAAGAGAAAAAGCAATATCTGTTGCCATAGGTATTCCCCAACCTTTAAATGTCAAAGAGTTTTGATTTAAAAACATAAAGAGCAATACTGGTACAAGCATACCTCCAATTGCTCCAAACAATGGGAAAGCCATTTTTTTAGCAGAATTTAATTCTCCTATCAAAATCTCTCTCTTGATTTCTAATCCTATTAGAAAAAAGAAAATTGCCATAAAACCATCATTGATCCATAATATCAATGGTTTATTTAATTCGAAACTTGGCGTAGAAAAACCAACCTTATAATTCCATAGAGATGCATAAGATTCTGAAAAAGAGGAATTAGCCCAAACAAGTGCAATAATTGTTGCTACCAAAAGCAGAATACCACTAAAACTTTCAATTCTAACAAATTTTTGAAAAGGAGATAATATTGTTTTTTGAATCATATAATAATTTTATTAATATTCTATTGACAACTCATATAACTCCATATCAAATGGAGAATGACCTTTTGGAGTAAACTCACCAATCAAAGTTTTTGACCAAGTAAAGTTATTATTCAATGCTACTTTAGCACTTCCTGGATTCGTTTTATGTGCAATAATTTGAAATTTTTTTAAACCCAAATCAATATAAGCAAATTTTAAAACCTCTTTAACAGCATGTGAAGTCAATCTTTTACCTCCAAACTGCTTGCCAATAAAATACGCAAATTCTGCTTGCAAAATATCCGGATGAATATTCTTTAGTATTATAAGTCCAGCAATAGTCTTTGTCAATTTTTCTTTAATTGCAAAAGTAAATTGACTTTTCTCCCTGTGTTCTTTATTTTTTCTCAAAATATAGGCTTTAGAATCTTCTAAAGATAAATTTTGAGCCAGCGTTTTTGGCAAAAAAAGTTGAAATCTTTCAGCATTAGAAACCATTAAACTATAAAGACTTGAAGCGTCTTTAATAACTAGCGGTTCTAAATTGAAATCTTCAGTAAGTTTCATCAATTATATTCTTTTACTGCGTCTATGAATGCCTTCGCATTGTCCAATGGAATATCAGGTAAAATTCCATGTCCTAAATTCACAATATATTTATCTTTCCCAAATGCGTCAATCATTTCTTTCACCATTTTTTTAATTTCTGAAGGTGGAGAGTACAATCTTGTTGGGTCAAAATTCCCTTGTAATGTCATTTTCCCTCCTGATAAATAACGTGCGTTTTGTGCCGTAATCGTCCAATCTACTCCTAAAGCCGATGCATTAGACTTCGCCATTTCTTGCAAAGCAAACCAACACCCTTTACCAAATGCAATTACAGGAGCATCATCTTTTAAAGCCTCTATTATTTGGTTGATATATTTCCAAGAAAATTCTTGATAATCTACTGGAGACAACATTCCTCCCCAAGAATCAAAAATTTGAACTACATCAACTCCTGCTTCTACCTTTGCTTTTAAATAAGCAATAGTAGTATCTGTAATTTTCTGTAACAATTGATGCGCAGCAACAGGATTGGTAAAACAGAATTTTTTTGCTAAATCAAAGTTTTTACTTCCCTGACCTTGCACACAATAACATAAAATTGTCCAAGGAGAACCCGCAAACCCAATTAAAGGAATATCATTGTTCAGCAATTCTTTTGTAGCTTTTATGGCTTTATAAACATAGTCTAATTCAACATGTACATCAGGAACGATTACATTGTCTACATCTTTTTGAGTTCTAACAGGATGCGGCAAATAAGGTCCAAAGTTAGGTTTCATTTGAACTTCAATATTCATTGCTTGCGGAATCACTAAAATATCACAAAATAAAATCGCAGCATCCATTCCAAAACGTCTAATCGGTTGCACTGTAATTTCACTTGCTAATTCAGGTGTACGACAACGTGTGAAAAAATCATATTTTTCACGGATAGCCATGAACTCAGGTAAAAATCTTCCTGCTTGTCTCATCATCCAAACTGGAGGACGTTCAACTATTTCGCCTTTTAAGGCTCTTAAAAATAAATCGTTTTTTATCATTTTTTACTTAGTCATTGCAGACACTTTCTTCATAGAAATGTCAATCGCTTTATTTAATACTTTTAAATCACTATCACTTAAAACAGAACACAGAAACCATGCTTCAAACTGTGACGGAGGTAAAAAGACACCGTTTTTTATCATTGACCAAAAGAAAACAGCGAACTTTTTAGTATCACTTGTTTGAGCAGATTTAAAATCTATCACATTCTCTTTGGTGAAAAATGGATTAATCATTGATCCAAATCTATTTACAACCAAGTCAATTCCATATTCATTTGCTGATGCTAACAGCATTCTTTTAATTCGCTCACCTTTATCATTAAATTCCTGATAAGGGTTTTGCTCTTTCAATTCTTTTAAAGTAGCAATTCCAGAAGCCATCGCAATTGGGTTCCCAGATAATGTTCCTGCCTGATACATCTCTCCTAAAGGTGAAACCATTTCCATAATTTCATTTCTAGCGCCATAAGCTCCAACAGGAAAACCTCCTCCAATAACTTTACCTAAGCAAGTTATATCGGCTTCAACACCTAATAATTCTTGTGCTCCACCAAACTTTGAGCGAAATCCAGTCATTACCTCATCAGCAATTAAAAGAATTCCATTTTCTTTTGCTAAAACACTTAATTCCTTTAAAAAAACACCCTGTGGAATCACAACTCCCATATTTCCACCTACTGGCTCAATAATGATTGCTGCAATGTCTTTATGCTCTTCTATTTGCTTTTTCACACTCTCCAAATTATTATATTCGGCAATCAACGTGTTTTTTACAGCACCTTCTGGAACTCCTTTACTTCCAGGAATACTTAAGGTAGCTAAACCAGAACCAGCAGCAACTAATAGCGCATCT
The DNA here is from genome assembly GCA_963933045.1 of uncultured Lutibacter sp. GTDB lineage: Bacteria > Bacteroidota > Bacteroidia > Flavobacteriales > Flavobacteriaceae > Urechidicola. The sequence goes on from CAWVTS010000016.1 coordinate 19,276, forward strand.
GTATGTCCGTGGTAACAGCCCGCAAATTTTATAATTTTATCTTTTTCGGTAAAAGCTCTCGCTAACCTTAATGCACTTAAAACAGCTTCGGTTCCTGAACTTACAAAACGTACTTTATCCATTCCAGGAAAAGCATCACAAACAATCTTTGCAAGTTTGATTTCATTTTTTGTTGACGCACCAAACGTATATCCGTTTTTTAATGCCTTTTTAATCGCTTTTTGAACTGTTTCATCTTTATGACCTAGAATCATTGGGCCGTAAGACAATACCAAATCAATATATCGATTACTATCAACATCTATAATTTTACTTCCTTCTGCTTTTTGGATAAATAGTGGATTACCACCAACAGAAGCGAATGCTCTTACTGGAGAATTTACTGCTCCAACGAGGTGTTTCAAACCTTTTTTATATAATTTTTCTGAATTTTTGTAACCCAAAGTGTTTCTTTTTAATGTTATTTATTTAATAGTTTAGCAACTTCTTTAGCAAAATAGGTAATGATAATATCTGCTCCTGCTCTTTTCATTGACAATAAACTTTCCATCATTACTTTTTCACCATCTATCCAACCTTTTTCTGCCGCTGCTTTTATCATTGCATATTCACCACTCACATTATAACATGCAATTGGCCTGTCAAAATTATTTTTCAAATCTCTAATAATATCTAAATATGATAATGCAGGTTTTACCATTAGTATATCTGCTCCTTCACCGTCATCAAAAGTTGCTTCGCGTATAGCTTCATCTCTATTCGCTGGATCCATTTGATAGGTTCTTCTATCTCCAAAAGTAGGTGCAGAATCTGCGGCATCTCTAAAAGGACCGTAAAAAGCCGAAGCGTATTTTACTGAATATGCCATAATTGGTAAATTCACAAAACCTGTATTGTCTAAAGATTCTCTAACCATAGAAATAGTTCCGTCCATCATTCCTGAAGGGGCAACCATATCTACTCCTGCTTTTGCATGAGATATAACTTGTTTGGCAATATTTACGAGTGTTGCATCATTATCTACATCATTATCGTGAATAATTCCACAGTGTCCATGAGAGGTGTATTCACAAAAACAGACATCCGTAATTACATATAGACTTGGATAGTTTTTCTTGATAATACGAATGGCTTGTTGCATAATTCCATTATCATTCCATGTTTCTGTTCCTTCGTCATCCTTGTTAGATGGAATTCCGAATAATAAAACTGCAGGAATATTTAACGAAACAACTTCATCTAATTCTTTAGAAATAGTATCTAATGAATAGCGTTTTATTCCAGGCATTGAAACAATTTCTGTTTCAATATTTTCCCCTTCTTCAATAAATAACGGGTAGATTAAATCATCTACTGATAATTTTGTTTCTCTCACCAATCTACGAATTCCTTCTGACTTACGAAGTCTTCTCGTTCTATTCAGCATAGTATTTATTTACAGATTTTATGACACTCTCTATAGTTGGCATACTAGACATTTCAACTTTAGAGAAATGTTTTTTCGCTTCATTTGCAGTAGTCTGACCAATACAAAACGCTATTGATTCATTGGTTTCATTATCTTCAATAAAACTCTGAACTCCTGAAGGGCTATAGAACAATACAGCATCAAACACCTCTTCAAATTTACGTTCGTTTAAAACGGTTCTATAAACTTCAATTTCATTAACCTCAATCTTATTTTGAGTTAATATCTCATTCAGTTCATCGCGTTTTAAATTGCCACAGAAATGAGTTGCTTTTTTAATGTTTCGCATTTTTACAATGAATTCAGCTAATTCTTTTGCCGAATTTAATGCATGAGTAACTTTGCCTATTCTTTTCTCTATAAGTCTTTTTGTTCTTCGACCAACACAATAGATGTTTTCAAAATTAAGTTCCATTGGTGAAAAATTTTGTAATAAAGCTTCCACACCGTTTTGACTTGTTATCACAACATTTTCAATCGTGTTTTTCACAACTCCTAGTTTCAAACGATTGTATTTTATCGAGATAAAATCGCTCATTTTTATAGCAATATCCTTATTAAACACGTCGGTTTGAGAAATTGACAATTGTTTAGTTGACAAGATATTCAGTTTTTTTTCTTCACCATACATTTCACCAATCAATCTTTTTCCTCCACGAGATAAAATATCTTCAGCACATGCCTTTCCAAGATTTTTATGTTCTACCATATAGCAAGACTTATCAATCTCAATTTTCTTTTTTCCATCAAGACTAAATAATGCCCCTTTAAAAAAGACTTTTGGTTGATTTGCATCTGTCGCTTTTATATAAGCAAGCGCCCCAATTGGTGCAGTACACCCTCCTTCTAGCGTATTTAAAAATTCTCTTTCAATATGTGCACATAATTCTGTTTCAGTATGATTCAAACACTTACAAATTGCCAACAATTCAGTATCAGATTCTAACGCAGTAATCATTATAACTCCTTGAGCAGGAGCTGGAATCATCCATTTTAATTTGATGTGATTTTTAGGAAGTAATTTTACACGATGCAATCCTGCTTGAGCAAAAATTGCTCCATTCCAATTGCTGTTTTTTAATTTCTCTATACGCGTGTTTACATTTCCGCGTAATCCTACAATCGTATGTTCTGGATATTGGTGTAACCACTGAGCCTTTCTTCTTATACTTCCAGTTGCTATTAAAGCTTCTCTTTGATATAAAAACTCTTCATTATCTTCGTCTTGACAAATTAAAACATCCAAAGAACCTGCACGTTTTAAAACAGCTGCTTGCACAATTTTATTAGGTAAAACTGTTGGCACATCTTTCATTGAATGAACTGCAATATCAATTTCACCTCGCAACATTGCAGCATCTAAACTCTTAGTAAAAACACCTGTAAGGCCTAATTCATGTAATGGTTTTTCTAAATTTAAATCTCCTTGAGAATCTATTTTTACGATTTCAGTTTTTATATCTAAACCTTCTATTTCTTGAAGTTGATTTGCTACTAAATTTGCTTGCCAAAGGGCTAGTTGACTTGAGCGAGTACCTATTCTAATTGTCTTTTGCATCTATTGGTTGCCTGTTTACACTAAACACTTTTTTCATCACTTCCACACTTTGACTTACAGATGTTTTTTCATCTTTCAAGTGTTTGGCAAATTGAGTAGTTATTTTTTGAATAAATCTTGATGTAATAATTTCTGCTTGATCTACATCAAAATCTTTTATTTTTTTACGATGAAAATCAATTTCATCGTCTTGAATCACTTTTAAAGATTTTTTCAAGGCATTAATTGCTGGAGTATATTTCCTGTGAAGTATCCAATCTTCAAATTCTATTATATAATTATCTATAATAGCCAATGCTTTAGGAATCTCATCTTGACGCCTTGCTAATGTTTCATCTGTGATTTTTGATAATTCATCAACATTTATCAAAGTTACATTAGTATCTTTAACCTGTTCATCAACATTATTAGGCATAGACAAGTCTAAAATTAATAGTTTTTTATTTCCAGATACTTGCTGACTCGTAACTATTGGTTCTGATGCACCAGTAGACACAATTAAAACGTCTGCATTTGCTATTTCTTTATCAAGTTCACTATGCTTTGCAGTTCTAATGGTCGCATGAGATTTCACAAAGTCCTTAGCCTTCTCTTCAGTTCTATTAATCAAACAAACACTTTTATTATTAGTATATTCTGCTAGGTTTTTGCAGGTATGTTTCCCCATTTTACCTAAACCATATACCAAAATGTTTTTAGTATTGTAACCTTCTAAATTATTGATTATATACTGAACTGCTGCATAAGAAACAGAAGTTGTCCCCGAACTTAAGTGTGTTTTGTTTTTTACTTTTTTACTTGCTTGTAATACAAGGTTTATCAGCCTTTCCAAATAAGCATTTATTGCGTTTGCTTTTTTCGCCTGCTTAAAAGACATTTTTAACTGACCTACAATTTCATAATCTCCTAAAATCTGACTATCCAAACCCGTTGCCAATCTAAATAAATGTATGATTGCTTCTTTATCTTTATGTATTGAAGACACCCTTACAAACTCATCCACAGAACCTTTAGAGTATTTACATAACAAACTAATTAATTGAAACGGATGTTCTACAAGGCCGGTAATTTCAGTTCTATTACAAGTAGATAAAACAAAAAGGCCTTCTATTCCGTTTTCTTTTGCTTCTTCTAATAATAAAAGTTGGTTTTGAGCAGAAATACTGAAACTACTTCTTGTATGAACATCTGCTTTTTTATAGCTGACTCCAACATTATATAGTTTATTTCCACTTAAATTTTCTTGCATGAACCCCTCTCTTTTAATATCAGTCAAAAATATCAACTTTAAAACGAGAAAAGTATCGCT
>CAWVTS010000017.1:0-23016 GCA_963933045.1 uncultured Lutibacter sp.
CATCGTATGCGTTATTATAAAAGTATCGACATACAATTTGATATTGACATTGATGATCATACAACCGAAGTAATGCCTTTGTTGTTTATTATATTATTAGAGAATGCTTTTAAACACGGAGTAGAAAATTTAAGAGAGGCTGCCTACATTCATATAAGTCTGACTTCTAAAAACAAAAAAATATTCTTTGAAATTGAAAATAATTTTGATGGAAATACTTTGCCTGAAAAAGCTGGTATTGGAATTAAAAATATAAAACGCAGGTTAGAGTTAGCATATCCTAAAAAACATAATCTTATATTTACAAGCACTAATTCTGTTTATACCGCTAAATTACAATTACAGTAATGGTTAGATACCTTATCATAGACGACGAGCATATTGCACATGATATTATAAAAAATTATTGTGATATGTTGCCGAACATGAAATTAATGAAGCATTGCTATGATGCTATTGAGGCTTTAGATTATTTAAGAACAAACTCTATAGACTTAATTTTCTTAGATTTAAATATGCCGAAATTAAAAGGTTTTGATTTTTTAAAAACCTTACCAAACAAACCAAAAGTTATTGTAACAACTGCTTATAAAGAATATGCATTAGAAGGTTATGAATTGGAAATTACAGATTATCTTTTAAAACCTTTTAGTTTTGAACGCTTTTTAAAAGCTGTAAATAAAGCAATTCACATTAAAGAAAATAATCCTATAACTGCACAACCTGATCAAAACACTCTAAGTGAACATATTTTTTTGAGTAGCAATAAAAAGCACTTTCAAGTTAAAATTTCTGATATACTTTATATAGAAGCTGCAGGAAATTATTCCAAAGTTGTTTTAAAAAATGATAGTATCCTCGTAAGAGATAAAATTTCAAGTTTGCTAGAAAAAATTTCGACTGAAAAATTTATTCAAGTACACAAATCATTTATTGTTGCCATAGAGCATATAAATAGTCTCGAAGGAAATAGAATACTAATTGGAAACAATACAATTCCTATCGGAAAAATGTATAAATCGAATATTATCAATTTAATTAAGTAGTATTGCTTTATAATTTAAAATAATACCTTTTTCATCACTTTAGACTTCGCAACCGTTTCTTCCCATTCTAACGTTGCATTGCTATCTTTCGTAATTCCGCCACCTATATAAAGGGATACTTGTTTTTGGTTTGCATCTAATTTCATACATCTTAAATTGACAAATAAATCGATTGTTTTGTCATTTATTTCGCCTAAAAACCCCGTGTAATATTCACGGTGATAATTTTCGTTTTTTAAGATAAACTCTTTTGCTAACTCTTTTGGCATTCCACAAATTGCAGGTGTAGGATGCAAGACCTGAATCATTTTTTTAAGGTCAAAATCTGAAGAATAAATACGTCCTGAAATATCGGCCCTTAAATGAACTAAACTTCCTGCTTTTACAGTATAAGCCTCTGAAATTTTCAGATCTTTTGTTTCTAATTTCGAAACTATATAATCTGTCACTATTTGATGTTCTTCAATTTCTTTAGTATTCCACGAAACATCTAAATTACCTTTATACTCTTGTGTAGAAGCCAAAGACATTATTTTAAACTGTTCATTTTTAATAGACAACAATACTTCAGGCGTTGCTCCCATCCATACTCCAGTAGCTGGATGATACCAGAAATAGACATATGCAGATGGATAATTGATTACTAATTTTTGATATATTTTAATAAGATCAATAGCCTCAATTTCTAAAACTTGTTTTCTAGACAATACAATTTTATCAGCAGTAGAATGATGAATAAAATCAATTCCTTTTTGTACTAAATTGATATGGTTATCTCTTTCATCTTTTGAAGCAACTACGTCAATTGTAGATTCACTTAAAAAAGAATCTGTATCGATTTTAAAAGTATGTCGTTCGGCATTTGAAAAAGGAATAAACAAGGCTTTTTCATCTGAATTGAATGGAGCAAACACAAAACCATTTTCTGAATAATCATTCGTGAAGTACTCCTTAGAATCCTTTTGGAAAATTACATTTCCAGACGATGTATTTGGTTTTTTATAAGCAACAAAGGGAAACTTATTTTTTAAAGATGCATGTATGTTGTCTTTCAGTTCGTTCACTCTTCAATCACTTTTATCAATTCTTCTTTTATTTCCTCAAACCTAGACCAAATTAATTCATGTCCAGCATCTTCTAGTATTAATAATTCAAATTGACTTGAATCAAATTGCCGTTGTATAAACTCAGAATTTCCATAAGGTACAATCCAATCTTTATCACCATGAATAGCATAAATTTCAGATGGATTATCATTCCAATTTTCTTGATGCTTTCTTAAATCTTCTTGATGTTGTATTTTTTCTTTCGAAGCACTTTGCAAAATCTTAGGCATTAACCATCGTGTTGCTTTCCATTTATAAAGGTTTAAAAACCAAAACATTGGTTCTACTTCCGAATACACTGCTGGAGCCAATAAGACTACTTTTTTATATTTTTTTTGTGATGCCAAAGCAATTGGTCCGCCATAAGAATAGCCTGCTAAAATAGTATTCGAAACACCTAGACTATCGGTTAGTGAATTTAATACACTAGTTTCAAAAGCAATATTCTGAATATCTCCAACATTGTCAATACCATAACCTACTCTTTCATAACTTATCAAATTTGCTTTTTGATTTAATTCTTCGTCTTTAAAATAAGCTTCATAATCTAACATTGAACCTGGACTACCATGTACAAAAAGAAGATTTGGCAATGTAGTGTCTAATTCTTTTTTTGAGGAAATTAATCTATAACTATATCCTTCAAAATTCTTATGAATTAAAGTTATCCCTTCAATCGATTCTTTTATATCTTCATCGGTTTTAGGTTGAAATATAAAATGAATCAATACTAAAAATAAGATTAGAATTGCAAGAAATAGATACAAAACTACTTTAAGAATCTTTTTTAGAATTCGCATTTTTAATTACTTTTTCGGTAAAATAATATTGGTGAGTTTACAAATAGAAATTAAATTTCGCTGTTCATCTTCAATTCTAATTTCCCACAAGTGTGTCGTTTTACCTTTATGAACTGGCCTTGCAGTTGCGGTAACCTTACCCTCTCTTATACTTTTTAAATGATTAGCTGAAATCTCGATTCCTCTTACTTCATATTTTTCAAGATCTACAGACAATGCAGAAGCAAAACTCCCTACACTTTCTGCTAATGCTACTGAAGCTCCACCATGCAATAATCCAAAAGGTTGGTGAACCCTTGAATTCACAGGCATTTCCGCTACTAAAAAATCTTCACCAATAGCTACATATCTTATTGATAGTGTTTCCATTAAAGTGTTTTTCACAACACTTTCATTCAACTTTTTTAGCATTTTATCCTTATCCATATTCTATAAAATTCTTTAATTGTAAAAGTAACAATTAATCACATTATATAGTATTTTTGCATTATAATATTTAAGAAGTAATGATTTATAAAATCCGTGCAATACTTGACGTTAAAAAAGATGTAATCAGAGATGTATTGATTGATAGCTCTTGTAATTTAGCAGAACTTCATATAGAGATTGCCAAAGCATTTGGTTTTAATGGTCAAGAAATGGCTTCTTTTTATCTAACTGATGACGAGTGGAATCAAGGTGAAGAAATTCCTTTGTTTGATATGTCTGATGCTGGTGAATCACCTTCAATGCAAACTTCAATTTTAGGAGAAATACTAGATAAAAAAGGTGGAAAATTAATTTACGTGTATGACTTCATGTCTCTGTGGACGTTTTTTATAGAATTATCTGAAACTATAAAGGAAACTAAAAAAACCTTACCTGCTATTTCATTTGCCTTTGGTGATGTCCCTGAAACTGCTCCAGAAAAAGAATTTACTGCAGAATTCTCTATGGATGATTTTAACTCAGATGATGATGCATTCAATGATTCAAGTAATTTTGATAATATTGATGATTATGATTTTTAATCGCTGAATGTTCTCTAAAACATTAACAATAGCAACTTTCTAACTTTTCACATTAAACTTTTCTGTAACAAAATTGTACCTTGGTCGTTTAATACGATAACAACCAAATTTACTTTTTCAATTGGAAACAATCTTATCAATAAAAAATCTGGACAAAAAGTATGGAGCTGTTCACGCTGTGAACAATCTATCTTTTGAAATTAAAAAAGGCAACGTTTATGGAATTTTAGGTCCAAACGGAAGCGGGAAATCAACAACTCTTGGAATCATTTTAAATGTAGTCAACGAGACTTCTGGTGAATTCAGTTGGTTTAATGGTACTATTTCTACACATGAAGCCTTAAAAAAAGTTGGAGCAATTATAGAGCGTCCAAACTTCTATCCATATATGACAGCAACACAAAACCTAAAATTGGTTTGTAAGATTAAAGGTGTTCCATATGATAATATTGATGAAAAATTAAAAATTGTAAATCTATACGAAAGAAGAGATAGTAAGTTTAAAACTTACTCTTTGGGGATGAAACAACGTTTAGCCATTGCTTCTGCATTACTAAACAGTCCTGAAATTTTAATTTTAGACGAGCCAACAAATGGTTTAGATCCTCAAGGAATTCATGAAATCAGGCAGATCATTAAAGAAATTGCAGCAAATGGAACTACGATACTTTTGGCATCGCATCTATTAGACGAGGTTGAAAAGGTATGTTCACATGTCGTGGTCATAAGAAATGGAATCAAATTATATGAAGGGAGAACAGATGAAATGACTGCTTCTAATGGATTCTTTGATTTAAAATCTGACAATGACCAAGAAAAACTAAAAGGATTATTAGAAAACTATGATGGGATTTCTTCAGTCAAAGAAGAGGAAGGCTTATTGATTGCTGTTTTAACTAAAGATATTTCAGCAACCGAAATAAATGAATATCTGTTTAAAAACAAAATTTCACTTTCACATCTTGTAAAAAGAAAACTAAGTTTAGAGCAACAATTTTTAACACTTACTAACGACAAATAATCATGTTTCGACTACTCAATATAGAATTACACAAACTTAAACACAGTAGAGCAAGTAAAGTTTTAATTATCACTTATTTTGTATTACTAACAGCAACAGCATTAATTGCAGCAATAAAATTTGATATTGGTCCAATTAAGTTTCACTTGGCTGAAATGGGTATTTTCAATTTCCCTTATATATGGCATTTAAACACTTGGTTGTCTTCAACCTTAAAGTTTTTCTTACTATTGGTGATTGTCTCAATGATGGCAAACGAGTACAGTAATAAAACATTAAAACAGAACTTAATAGACGGATTGAGCAAGAAAGAATTTATCTTATCAAAGTTCTATACAGTTATTGGTTTCGCATTGATTTCTACAGTTTTTGTTTTTATTGTTTCTCTTGTTTTAGGGTTGATTTATTCTGACTTTAATGAAGTGCCAATTATATTTTCAGATTTAGAATACATGCTTGCATTTTTCATAAAACTAGTTGGCTTCTTTTCTTTTGGGCTTTTCATGGGAATACTTATCAAGCGTTCTGCATTTGCAGTAGCAGGAGTATTAGTATGGTTTTTTATAGAAAATATTTTTAGAGGATTTTTATTTTGGAAAGTCAGCCAAGATGGTGATGTTGTTAATAGATTTATGCAATTCTTGCCTTTAGAGTCTATGACAAACCTGATCAAAGAACCATTTACAAAACTATCTGCTGTTCGCTCACTTGCAAGTCAAGTTGGAGAAGATTTAACTAAAGACTTTTCTGTTCATTTTACTGATATTGCTATTGTTTCAATTTGGACAGTACTTTTTATTTACCTATCTTATAAACTTTTAAAAAGAAGAGATTTGTAATTTTTTTTCATAAAACCTGTAGGGTTTTTCTCATTTCGACTGTTATTATATATATTGGTATGAAATACTTCTTATCCTAGTTTGGACTAAATTGTTTATTCCCCTTTTATAGACTTTTAAAAAGACGTGATTTGTAAGTGTTAAAATTTCTAATCTTTTAAAATAACTTAAGTCACTTTTGTATATTTGGTGATTAGTCTAATCTCATTTGTATATGAAAAAAATTACCTTCTTATTTATACTTCTTTGCACAACACTATCATTCTCTCAACAAGAGGCTAGTAAATGGTATTTTGGGCAAGGTGCTGCTGTAGATTTTAGCACACCAACTCCAACTAATATTCCAGGAAGTCAATTAAATACTAATGAAGGCTGCTCTTCTTTTGCAGATAGTAGTGGGAATTTATTATTTTATATTGGCGCTCCAACTCTTGGTGATGTTAACTTAACTATTTGGGATAGAAACAATAATCCTATGCCAAATGGTATTGGATTACAAGGTGATGCTTCAAGTTCACAATCCGCATTGACCATACCTGCTCCTGGATTACCAAATATCTATTATATCTTTACTGTAGGTGCATTATCAAGTGGTACCCCAGGCTTTTTTTACTATACTTTAGACATGACTTTAAATGGAGGTTTGGGTGATATTGTTGGTGGATCTACCTCTTTACATGAAAGTTCTGATGCCGATTGGACCGAAAAAGTAACTGCTGTTAAAGGTGATGAGTGCAATACCTTTTGGGTGGTTTCACAAGTGCTTAATGAATTTTGGGCATATAAAGTAACCGATACTGGTGTTATAACAACTCCTGTAAAATCAAGTGTTTCGCAAGTAGCTACTGACGCAAGAGGTTATTTAAAGGTTTCTCCTGATGGTTCAAAATTAGCCACAGCACATTATGCTTTTAGTTTTGGTTTTGTTGGAGAAAGTTATTTAATTTTATATGACTTTGATAATTCTACTGGTATCGTTACTAATAATGGTGAAAAACTTATTGATACCACTAAAATATCACAAGATGGAAGTCCTTATGGTGTTGAGTTTAGCAATAGTTCAGAAAAACTATACGTTTCTACACATAATGGATTTAGCAATAAAGTGTTTCAATTCGATTTAAATAGATCTGATGTTGAAGCTAGTAAAACCTTAATAAATCAAAGAAATGGAAGATTTAGAGGCGCATTACAAATGGCTTTAAATGGGAGGATTTACGCAACTACACCTTTTAGTTATTCTACCGGAACTAGTTTTTTAGATGAAATAGTGAATCCAAGTGATGATGCTGCGGATATCGTTTATAACGAAGACGCTATAAATCTTGGATCTGGTTTAGCAATGCAAGGCTTACCTCCATTTATATCTTCCCTTTTATTGCCTTTAGAACTTACTGAAGTAGGTAGTACAATAACATTAAATAATCAAACTCATAATTTTTGTAATGGTGATGATATTACATTTTCGCCTGAAGCAATAACAGGGAGTCCAAATTATATTTGGACTTTTGATAATGGAACGAGTACTGTCGAATTATCTAATGGAGCATCCCCAAATTTATCATTAACAAATATAAATAATACTAGCAATGGGTTATATAACCTAACGGCTACAGTTATTGACGATTGTGGCAATCCAACAATTTTAGAAGGAGAATTTGAAATTATAGTTTATGAGCAACCAACTGCCACAACGCCATTACCAATTCAATTATGTGATGATGACAATGATGGCTTTATGGATTTTAACTTAACTGATAATGAAGCTGATATTTTAAATGGTCAGAGTACTGTAACTTTTGAAGTTGTTTATTTTGATGACGCAGCATATACCAATCAAATAGTAGGTGCCGATATTACTACTTTCACAAGTTCGGGACAAACAATTTACGCAAGAGTACGTACTATAAGTAATACAAATTGTATAGCAGATATAACTTTTGATTTAGAAGTCTATCAAAGTGCTTTTCCTGCTTTAACTGCTGACATTCCAAACCTTTCAGATTGTGACAACACAAGCGTTGGAACAGATACTGATGGCCTTATCCTATTTAACCTAAACGATAGAAAAACAGACATTTTAAACAGCCAACCTGCAGCAGATTTTACATTGACGTATTTTTTAGATGCTACATACACCACTCAAATACCAGAAAACACAATTCCTTTTACAGGAAATGATATCACAAGTTATCAAAATGACCCTAGTTTAAATGATGCAAATGGAAGGCAAACGATCTATGTTAGAATGACCAATAACCTGACTGCAGCATTCACAACACCTTGTTTTACTAATACTTCTTTTGATATTGAGGTCTATGAATTACCTGTACTTAATACTGTTCTTGGACCACCATATGAGTTAGTTCAGTGTGATGACCCTAGCAATGATGGAGAAGCCAACTTTAATCTAAACCAAGTAAATGGAGATGTAATTGATCCAATCACTACAGAAACATTTATATTCTATACCTCACTTGCTGCTGCTCAAGCAGGAACTCCTGGAACAGAAATTCCAGATGCAACAGTTCACAATGTTACTGGAAACACGGATGTTGTTTGGGTACGTGTAATTACTGTAAATGGGTGTTATAGAACAGCTCAAGTAGACTTAATAATTTCTCCTTCGGCTATCAATCCAGATTATCAATTTTATAACTGTGATGATGATTTAGATGTTAATGGAAATGATACAGCGGCCAATGATGATACAGATGGGATTACAATCTTTGATTTTCAAAACGAAATTGATCAAATTGCAGCAGCCTTTTTAGGAACTGCTGGAGTAATGATAAGTGTTCATCATACTGAAGCAGATGCAGATGCTGGACTGAACCCTATAGATCCAACAACATATTCTACGTATAGAAATATTGTTTCTCCAAATCAAGAATTACTTTGGGTTCGTGTTGTGAGTTCACTTGGAAACGATTGTTTAGCAAATGGGAATTTTATTACCCTAAACGTAAACCCAATCCCAAATATAGATACTACTTTAACATTAGCACCTTTATGTGATGATGATACAGATATTGCAATGGATGATACCAATGGGTTTGGAGTTGAATTTGATTTAGAAAGTTTAACTAACAATATTGAAAATTTACAACCAGATTTTCCAACGGTTCCTTATAACGTAACCTATCACCTATCTGATGCTGAAGCGCTTTCTGGAGTTAACCCTCAAAGTAGTCCATTTAGAAATACTGCAAACAATCAAATTATATATGTGAGAGTGGTAAATACAGACACTACGTGTATAAACCCTCATATGACATTTACCTTAGATGTAACACCTTTACCTATTGTAAACTTTACAGGTATCTCTTTGGCCTCTCAATGTGATAATACGGATGATGGTGATGATACCAACGGTACTGGAGTGACCTTTGACTTAGGAAGTCTTAGGAGTGATTTTGAAAACTTACAACCAGATTTTCCTGCAGTAAATTATACGGTAACTTATCATGAAACAATCGCAGATGCTCAAGCATTACCTGCTTTAAACCCATTACCTGATTTATATCCAAACACAGCTAATAATCAAACCATATTTGTACGTATTGAAAATGATGATACTGGATGTATAAGAATAGAAGAGTCTCCAATATTTTTAGTCGTAGATCCACTACCTATTATTAGTGCTATTACAGTTGACCCAAGATGCGATGACGATCTAGATGGTGATGATATGAATGAAGTTGTTACATGGGTGTTAGATGATTATGTAAGTGATTATAATGATATGCAAACGGTTACTACTGCTACTTATGATGTGACATTCCATACTGCAATACCTACAACTACAGCAAATCAAATTACAACTACTGGCGCATATCCAAATAATAGTAATTCGGAAGAAATATTTGTACGTGTAACCAATACGGATACAACCTGTTTTAGAGAAATTCTTGGATTTGAACTAGTAGTAAATTCGCTGCCAGATTTTGAGTTAATGACAGACGATATTGTATGTGAAAATATCCTTCCGCATTATATAGCAGTAGAAAATCCTTTAGAAAATGATTATAACTATGAGTGGTTCAATGCTAGTGGAACATCAATTGGAAATAACCAAATATTAGAAATCACAGACACTAATGATTTAACTATCACAGGAGTTGATTATACAGTTAAAGTAACCAATCCAACAACATTCTGTGAGCGTTCAAAAATAATTAATTTAAAAAAATCATCGATTGCAACCTTAACAGATGATGATATTGTTTCTGTTGAATTTGATAGTCCTGGAAATTCTATTGAAATTATTATAACCAATCTTGGAAGTGGTAATTATGAGTATGCTTTAGACCATCCATATGATAGCAGACCGTATCAAGATGAGCCAATATTTGAGGGGCTTTTAGGCGGTATTTATACACTTAAAATTAATGATAAAAATGAGTGTGGTGAATTCTCAAAGGAAATTGTGCTATTAGATTACCCAAAATTTTTAACGCCAAACAATGATGGATATAATGATCTATGGCAATTGATTGGATTAGGCTCAACAACTTTTACAATAACACCAATACAAATTTATGACCGTTTTGGAAAGATTGTAGCCATTGTAAATCCAATTCAAGGAGAAGGTTGGGATGGACTATATAACAATGAAATGTTACCAAGTTCTGACTATTGGTTCTCTTTAGAATTGACAGATAATCAAGGAAATATCAAAAGACATAGAGGACACTTTAGTCTGGTGAGAAGGTAATTAAAAAAGTAGGGTATTAACAATTTAAACTGTTTTTTTATATAGGAACTTCATTCTTCCTTTATTAAGAAAACCATCATTATGATAAAAAAAATTACAAAGTTTTTTTTTGCATTAGTATTTGTACTTAGCTCAAATTCTTTATCAGCACAAATAATTAGTATCAATGATCCAGCAGATACAGAATCAACTCAATCATTACAAAAATTAATCGAAAATGTATTAATTTCTGGTGATTGTGCAGATGTAGAGTTTGAATCTAATCCTGTTGATGGTTATCAGGTATTTGGTGCGGATATAGATAATCAAACCAAAAGTTACGGTTATTTTAAAAAACCCGTAGGAAGTAGATTTCCATTTGAAGAAGGAGTAGTATTAACCACTGGAAATGCTTTTCAAGCAGGTAACACTATAGGTCCAGCAACTGGAATTCCACATCCTAGTAATGGCAATGGCCTTGGAGGAGATGTAGATTTAGAGAGTGCATTAGGCATTCCTAATACAAATGATGCGACTTGGATTAAATTCAAATTTAGACCATTTAGTTCTGATATAAGTTTTAGATTTATAATGGCGTCAGAGGAATATGATGGAAATACTGAATGTAATTTTGCCGATGGTTTTGCCTTTTTATTAAGAGAAGAAGGAACAACAACCTATACTAATTTAGCCGTTTTACCTGACGGTAACACACCAGTAAGTGTTACCAATATAAATAGTGCAGGTGCTTGTGCATCAAATCAAACATTTTTTGATGGTTATGACTTAGGAGACACCAATTATGGTGGACAAACGGTTGTTTTAACAGCTAATTCACCTGTAACTCCTGGTGTTCAATATGAAATAAAATTGGTAGTTGCAGATGCGGTTGATTCTATTTGGGATTCAGCCATATTTCTAGAAGCTGGTAGTTTTGTGCTAAGTGCAGATATTGGAGACTCTCAGGTAGCAGCTGATAATAATGCTGTTTGTGGACCAACAAAATTATTAGATGCTGGCGCAGGTGCTCAATCTTTCCAATGGTTTTTTGATGACGGTAGTGGTTTTAATCCTATTTCTGGAGCAATTAATCAAACATATAATGCAAGTTTAGGGAATGGCACATATAAAGTTGAAGCAACTTTTGCTGCTGGTTGTGTAGCGGAAGATGAAATTTATCTAGAGTTTGTGGATTTAGCCATCGCTACAAAACCTTCAGACATGATATTTTGTGATGATGACAATGATGGCTCTATGATTTTTAATTTAAAAAACCAAGACACTGATATTTTAAATGGTCAAAGTTCTTCAGACTTTGAAGTACTCTATTTTCGGGATGCTTTATATACTGATGAAATAACGGGTGCTAATATTACTACTTTCACAAGTACAGGTCAAACAATTTATTCGAGAGTTCGTAATTTAAATAGTACTAATTGTGATGCAGATACAGATTTTGACTTAATTGTTTATGAAAGCGCTTTCCCACTAATAACTGGAAATATAACTATTTTAGGACATTGTGATAACACAAGTGTTGGGTCAGATATAGATGGTTTTATAGTGTTTAATTTACACGATAGAAAAACAGAAATTTTAAATGGTCAATCTGCCGCAGGTTTTACATTGACGTATTTTTTAGATGCGGCATACACCACTCAAATTCCTGTGGCTGACGAAACAAATTTTACCAATACTATTGCTGGAGGTCAACCTATTTATGTTAGAATGACAAATGATTTAACTTCAACATTTACGACACCTTGTTCTACAGATACTTCTTTTGAGTTAGAAGTCTTTGAATTACCAGTTTTAAACACACCTCCTTTTGTTTTAGAACAATGTGATGATGATTTTGATGGATTCAATTCTTTTAATCTTTCTGAAATAAATACCGATATAATTACAACAATAACTACAGAAGTATTTACATATTACGAATCTTTAGTAGCTGCTGAAGCAGGTATTCTTGGTACAGAAATACTAAATCCTACAACATATACGAATGAAATTATCAATACTGATACTACTATTTGGGCGCGTGCTGAAAACGCAAATGGTTGTTATAGAACATCACAATTTACATTAGTTGTAAAACCCTCTGCAATCCCTCCTGCTTTCTTAAGAACATTTGAAGAATGCGATGAAGGTACAGATGATACTGATGGCATCACAATTTTTAATTTTAGTAGTGTTACTGCAGAAGTACAAGCTTTATTTCCAACTGCAGTTGATGTTTTCTATTATAGAAATCAAGCGGATGCTACTGCAGAAGTAAATGAAATTACTGATCCTAGTAATTATGAAAATATTGGGTATCCGAACACGCAAGAGGTTTGGGTAAGAGCAGATAGTCAATTAGGAAATGATTGCTTAGGAAATGGACATCATGTTACACTAGTTGTCAACCCAATACCAAACATAGATACTACTTTAACATTAGCACCTTTATGTGATGATGATACAGATATTGCAATGGATGATACCAATGGGTTTGGAGTTGAATTTGATTTAGAAAGTTTAACTAACAATATTGAAAATTTACAACCAGATTTTCCAACGGTTCCTTATAACGTAACCTATCACCTATCTGATGCTGAAGCGCTTTCTGGAGTTAACCCTCAAAGTAGTCCATTTAGAAATACTGCAAACAATCAAATTATATATGTGAGAGTGGTAAATACAGACACTACGTGTATAAACCCTCATATGACATTTACCTTAGATGTAACACCTTTACCTATTGTAAACTTTACAGGTATCTCTTTGGCCTCTCAATGTGATAATACGGATGATGGTGATGATACCAACGGTACTGGAGTGACCTTTGACTTAGGAAGTCTTAGGAGTGATTTTGAAAACTTACAACCAGATTTTCCTGCAGTAAATTATACGGTAACTTATCATGAAACAATCGCAGATGCTCAAGCATTACCTGCTTTAAACCCATTACCTGATTTATATCCAAACACAGCTAATAATCAAACCATATTTGTACGTATTGAAAATGATGATACTGGATGTATAAGAATAGAAGAGTCTCCAATATTTTTAGTCGTAGATCCACTACCTATTATTAGTGCTATTACAGTTGACCCAAGATGCGATGACGATCTAGATGGTGATGATATGAATGAAGTTGTTACATGGGTGTTAGATGATTATGTAAGTGATTATAATGATATGCAAACGGTTACTACTGCTACTTATGATGTGACATTCCATACTGCAATACCTACAACTACAGCAAATCAAATTACAACTACTGGCGCATATCCAAATAATAGTAATTCGGAAGAAATATTTGTACGTGTAACCAATACGGATACAACCTGTTTTAGAGAAATTCTTGGATTTGAACTAGTAGTAAATTCGCTGCCAGATTTTGAGTTAATGACAGACGATATTGTATGTGAAAATATCCTTCCGCATTATATAGCAGTAGAAAATCCTTTAGAAAATGATTATAACTATGAGTGGTTCAATGCTAGTGGAACATCAATTGGAAATAACCAAATATTAGAAATCACAGACACTAATGATTTAACTATCACAGGAGTTGATTATACAGTTAAAGTAACCAATCCAACAACATTCTGTGAGCGTTCAAAAATAATTAATTTAAAAAAATCATCGATTGCAACCTTAACAGATGATGATATTGTTTCTGTTGAATTTGATAGTCCTGGAAATTCTATTGAAATTATTATAACCAATCTTGGAAGTGGTAATTATGAGTATGCTTTAGACCATCCATATGATAGCAGACCGTATCAAGATGAGCCAATATTTGAGGGGCTTTTAGGCGGTATTTATACACTTAAAATTAATGATAAAAATGAGTGTGGTGAATTCTCAAAGGAAATTGTGCTATTAGATTACCCAAAATTTTTAACGCCAAACAATGATGGATATAATGATCTATGGCAATTGATTGGATTAGGCTCAACAACTTTTACAATAACACCAATACAAATTTATGACCGTTTTGGAAAGATTGTAGCCATTGTAAATCCAATTCAAGGAGAAGGTTGGGATGGACTATATAACAATGAAATGTTACCAAGTTCTGACTATTGGTTCTCTTTAGAATTGACAGATAATCAAGGAAATATCAAAAGACATAGAGGACACTTTAGCCTAGTGAGAAGGTAAAGAGAATTCAATCTGAAAAGATTAAAAAATTCACACAACCATTTGCGTATGATTTTGTCTATAAGTTAAAGATTATAAGATCAAGAAATACTTTGACGTAAAAGTGCTTTTTATTACTTCTATAATTATATTTAGTATATTGGTGAAATTGCAAAGTCTAGATTTAAATAATTGCTCTTATTCTTGTATCTATAGGTATTGAGTTAAATATAATTGAAAGATGTTCTTGTTTTTTAGATCCAGATAGAAATCTTTTTGATTTATTCTAACGGAATTACTAAATAGAATTATGAAAAAAATATTATTTATAGTATTCATCCTTTTTTGTTCACAACTTCACGCTCAAAAGCAAACTGCTTTTTGGTATTTTGGTGAATTAGCAGGAATTGATTTCAATTCAGGAAGTCCTGTTGCCATAACAGATGGTCAAATGGTTACAACTGAAGGTTGTGCTTCAATTTCTGATTATAGCGGAAATTTATTGCTTTATACCAATGGTCAAACCGTTTGGAATAAAAACCATGAAATTATGCCTAATGGAACAAATTTAAACGGACATTTTTCAAGTACAAATTCAGCAATTATAATACCTAAACCTCATGATGTAAATAGATATTACATTTTTACTGTAGATGATTTAGCGGGTGTAAATGGCCTTCAATATTCAGAAATTGATATGTTACAAAATGGTGGATTAGGTGACGTAACATCTAATAAAAATATCAGTTTACAAACTCCTACTACAGAAAAAATTAGTGCTGTAAAACATCGAAATGATACAGATTGGTGGGTGCTATCTCATAAATGGGATAGCAATCAATTTGTGGCTTATTTGGTTAATGCTTCTGGAATATCATCTAGCGTTACATCATCTATTGGTATAAATATAACTGGAGATACAGATAATAGCGTTGGTTCTATGAAATTATCTCCTAATGGAAATAAACTTGCTATTGTACATAGTTATGGTAATAATAAAGTTCAACTTTTTTCATTTAACGATTTAACAGGTGTTCTAACTAATCCTATAACACTAAGTGGATATACTGGTGCTACTGGTGCTTATGGCGTTGAGTTTTCTCCTGACAGTAAAACGCTATATGTTTCAGATACTGGAGGGTCCATTTATCAATATAATACTGAATTGACAACTCAAACAGATATCAGTAGTTCTAGAATAATTATTGGAAGCTCTATAGACGGATTAGGCGCATTACAACTTGCTCCTGAC
The DNA here is from genome assembly GCA_963933045.1 of uncultured Lutibacter sp. GTDB lineage: Bacteria > Bacteroidota > Bacteroidia > Flavobacteriales > Flavobacteriaceae > Urechidicola. The sequence continues at coordinate 15,905 of CAWVTS010000017.1, forward strand.
GGAAAAATATATGCTGCAAGAGAGAATAGCAATCATCTTGGGGCAATTACAAATCCTAACACTCTTGGTACTGGAAGTGCCTATGTAAATGATGCGTTATATTTAGAGGGAAGAAGATCAAAATTGGGTTTACCTCCATTCATTCAGTCCTTTTTTTGGAAAGCAGTTACCGTTGAATCTGCTTGTTTTGGAGATGACACCTATTTTACTTTAATCAACCCTGAAATGAGCCAAACTTGGAATTTTGATGATCCAAGTTCTGGTACTAATAACACTTCTACTTTAGCTAACCCAACACATACATTTACGAGTTCTGGAACTTATTCTGTAAAAGTTGAAGTCACAAATTTTTTAGGAGAAGTGAGTATCACAACAGTTAATGTTATTATTTCAGAGACTCCTCTTGCTAATCAACCAATAGATTATGTTTTATGTGATAATAATGATGATCTAGATTACACAAATGGAGTTATACAAACCTTTTTATTATCTACCAAAGATTCTGAAGTACTTGAAACGCAAGACCCAACACTCTTTGAAATTTTTTATTATGAAGATAGCGATTTTACACAAGAAATAAATAAAACAATTGATTATGAGAATATTAGTTCTAATAATCAGACAATTTATGTTAAGGTCTTTAACAAGAATGATGATACTTGTTTTGATTTTACAGCATTTGATTTAATTGTAAATAAAATTCCTGAATTTGATTTACTTGAAGAAAAAATTATTTGTTCCAACTACCTGCCAGATTCAGTTGAAGTTGAAAACCCTTTAGATGTCTACGATTATAGTTGGACTTTAGATGATGGAACCGTATTTTCTACTGATGAAACAATACTATTCAATGATGTTTCTTTAATACCAAATACTGGCTTATCATTAACTCTTACTTCAACTGACGCGACAAATACTTGTACAAATTCAAAGTCAATATTAATTCGCAAAATTATTCCTGCAGTATTTACACAAGATGATATTATCATTATTGATTTATCAGACAATAATACCGTCACAATAAATCCTCTAGATCCAAATTTTAATGCAAGTGATTATGAATTTGCCTTAGGAAATAGTTCAGGAATGATTGGCCCTTATCAAAGTGAATTAATTTTTGAAAATGTATCTCCAGGAATTAAAATTATTTATATAAGAGACATTTACGGATGTAACACAGCAAATTTAGAAATATCTATTATTGGCTTCCCAAAATATTTCACACCAAATAATGATGGGACCAATGACACTTGGCATGTACTTGGAGTAAATCAAACCTTTTATTCTGCTTCTATAATCAAAATTTTTGATAGATTTGGTAAAATAATTACAACTGTTAGTCCTAGTAGTGAAGGTTGGGATGGCTTCTATAATGGAGAAGAGTTACCAGAAACTGATTATTGGTTTACTGTACAATTAATCGATTCAAGTGGAGAAACTAGAGAACACAATGGACATTTCAGCCTAATAAGACGATAAATGAAGTTTCGCATATGCATGCTCATTGCACTACTTAGTTTTAGCTATACTCACGCTCAAGATATTGAATTATTTCAACAGTTTGGAGGTAGAATAGATTTTACTATGATTGGAAACACCTTAAACCAGCAAGAAAACGGCTTGTTTTCTAGTTGCGTTATCAATACGGAATCTACCTCTGAACTCGATTTATCTACAGGCAATACAGTACAAGCAGCATTTTTATATTGGGCAGGTTCTGGAAATGGAGATTTTGAAGTAAAACTAAACGGAATAGATATTTCTCCAACGCGGACTTTTGAAGATATTCAAGAAACAAATGATCTTGTTTTTTTTAGTGCTTTTGCAGACGTTACAGAACAAGTTATCGATACTGGAAATGGGAGTTATACCCTATCAGAGTTTGATTTAACTTCAGTAATTCCTGACTATTGTGGCAATGCTACCAATTTTGGAGGATGGTCTATCATTATTGTGTATCAGAATAACACGCTACCATTAAACCAAATTAATGTATATGATGGATTACAGCATGTACCTGAAAATATCACCATTTTATTAGACAACTTGAATGTAATTGATGATGTAGGTGCAAAAATTGGTTTTCTTGCTTGGGAAGGTGATGCGGGATTAAGCGTTAATGAATCTTTACGTATCAATGGGAATTTAATAGGAAACCCTCCTTTAAATCCAGTCAACAATGCATTTAACGGAACCAATAGTTTTACTGGAGAATCTAATCTCTATAATATGGATATGGACTTTTATGATATCCAAAGCAATATAGATATTGGTGATACTACAGCTTCAATTCAACTAACTTCTGGTCAAGATTATGTAATGATAAATACAATTATCACAAAACTTAACAGTCAACTTCCTGATGCTACTGTAGATATTGATACTTTTGAAATTACAAATTGTAATGAACGTGAATTAGAACTAGATTTTACTGTTTATAACAATAATAGTACTGAAATATTACCTGCAAACTCATTAATAAACATTTATATTGAAGGTGATTTAGTTCAGAGTTTAACTACGAATAATGATATTCCTATTGATGGTTCAGAAGTGTTTTCTACTACTCTTTCAGTTCCAGAAACAGCAACTAACAATTTTTCTATTAGTATTATAGTTGATGAAGAAAATATTGTGTTAGAAATTAGTGATACTAATAATTCTGATTCACTAACTATAAATTTACCTCAACCACCTGAAACAATACTTATTGAAGATTTAGAAGCATGTAATATTGGTTTTGAAACTGGAAATTTTGATTTAAATGACACCTATTCTTTTATAAACGAGAATTATGATTCGAATTTTGAAATAACTTTTTATCCTTCTGATGTTGATTTAGAGGAGGATACCAATCCAATAAACCCAATATTGGAATATCAAAACAGTTCGAACCCTCAAACAATATTTGTGAAAGTAGCAACTTCAGGTTGTTTTTCTGTAAGTCAATTTCAATTAAGCGTGTATAATTGTCCGCCAACATTTCCTGAAGGCTTCTCACCAAATGGAGATGGTGCAAATGATGAATTAGATGTGTTAGGACTCTATGATATTTTTTCTGATTTCAAATTACTCATTTATAACAGATATGGAAACTTAGTTTTTGAAGGTGACAACAATACTCCAAAGTGGAATGGGAGACTCTTCAATGATAAGAAACCATCACCAACAGCCACTTATTTTTATACACTACATCTAAATGATCGTGATTATAAACCTCTAAATGGTTGGGTCTATTTGAGAAGGTAAATACTTGATTTTGTAGTTTTAAATACTAAATTCGCATAGTCCCATATACATCATTTAAACGATTCATATCATTGCGTTATAACCAATAACCCACTCACGAAAATAAAGCACAAACTCTAAAATCAACCAGAAATAAATCCTTTTTTCTCCGTATTTTTGTGGTATGCAATTTAAACTCGTTTCAGACTTTCAGCCAACAGGAGATCAACCTCAAGCCATTAAACAACTAGTAGATGGTATCAACAATGGTGAAAATGGTCAAGTTTTATTAGGTGTTACAGGTTCTGGAAAAACGTTTACAGTTGCCAATGTAATAGAGAGTGTAGATAAACCAACCTTGGTTTTGGCACATAATAAAACCTTGGCAGCGCAATTATACTCAGAGTTTAAACAATTCTTTCCAAACAATGCGGTTGAGTATTTTGTGTCCTATTACGATTATTATCAACCAGAAGCCTACATACCTACTTCAGGAACTTATATAGAAAAAGATTTATCAATCAATGAAGATATTGAGCGCATGCGTTTAAGCACTTCTTCTTCCCTATTGTCTGGTCGTAGAGATGTATTGGTTGTTGCTTCTGTTTCTTGTTTATATGGTGTTGGAAATCCTGCTGAGTTCAAGAAAAACGTCATCAATATAGAAAAAGACCAAGTTATTTCTCGTACCAAGTTCTTACACACCTTAGTTCAAAGTTTATATTCTCGTACAGAATTTGACATAAGCAGTGGAACATTTAAAGTAAAAGGTGATATCGTTACTGTGTATCCTTCTTATGGAGATTATGCATATCGCATCCATTTTTTTGGTGATGAAATAGAAGAGATTGAAAGTTTTGATTTAGAAAACAACTGCGTTGTAGAAAAATTTGAGGAATTAGTAATTTATCCTGCCAATCTATTTGTGACGTCTCCAGATATACTTCAAAATGCTATTCATATGATTCAAGAGGATCTGATGAAGCAGTATGACTACTTTAAAGAAATTGGAAAGCATCTTGAAGCAAAACGATTAAAGGAACGTACAGAATTTGATTTAGAAATGATTCGAGAATTAGGTTACTGCTCTGGAATTGAAAACTACTCTCGCTATCTTGATGGTCGTGAAGCAGGAACAAGACCCTTCTGTTTGCTAGATTATTTTCCAGATGATTACTTAATGATTATTGATGAAAGCCATGTGACGATTCCGCAAACGCATGCCATGTATGGCGGTGATAGAAGTAGAAAAGAAAACTTGGTAGAATATGGTTTTCGATTGCCTGCAGCTATGGACAACAGACCTTTAAAGTTTGAAGAGTTTGAAGCCATTCAGAATCAAACGATTTATGTGAGTGCTACTCCCGCCGATTATGAGTTACAAAAAACAGAAGGCGTTTTTGTTGAGCAAGTTATTAGACCTACAGGATTATTAGATCCAATTATTGAGGTTCGGCCAAGTTTAAATCAAATTGATGATTTGATTGAAGAAATTCAAATACGTGTTGATAAAGATGAGCGAACGCTTATTACAACACTCACAAAAAGAATGGCTGAGGAATTGACAAAATATTTAAGTCGAATTCAAATAAGATGCCGCTATATACACTCTGATGTAGATACTTTGGATCGTGTAGTAATTATGCAAGATTTACGTAAAGGACTATTTGATGTATTGATTGGTGTTAACTTATTACGTGAAGGTTTGGACTTACCAGAAGTTTCATTGGTTGCCATTTTAGATGCAGATAAGGAGGGTTTTTTAAGAAGTCATCGTTCTCTAACCCAAACTATTGGTAGAGCCGCCAGAAACATCAACGGAAGAGCCATTTTGTATGCCGATAAAATTACTAAAAGTATGCAGTTGACTATGGACGAAACAAACCGTAGAAGAGAAAAGCAGATTGAATATAACACTGAAAATAATATTATTCCAACACAAATTAAAAGATCATTAGATAATTCTTTAATCAAATCAAATATATCCTCTTTTCACTATGATAGTTCTGCCAATAAAGCCGCAGAAGAAGATTTAGAATATTTAACGAAGCCACAAATTGAGAAAAGGATAAGAGATAAAAGAAAAGCAATGGAAGCAGCCGCAAAAGCGCTAGATTTTTTAGTTGCTGCTCAATTAAGAGATGAAATAAAAGTCCTGAAAGAGAAATTATAATTCCATAAAAAAAAGGGAACTGCAAATTACAGTTCCCTTTTTTTTAAATTGTTTACTTCGTATTAATTTCCTTTTTTATAATCTTCTAAGAATTGTGCAAGCCCAATATCAGTCAATGGATGTTTCAACAATCCTTTAATAGCACTTAAAGGTCCTGTCATAACATCTGCACCAATCTTAGCACAATCCATAATATGCATCGTGTGTCTTACAGATGCAGCTAAAATTTGAGTATCAAATCCGTAGTTATCATAAATCAAACGGATATCTGCAATTAAGGCCAATCCATCAGTAGAAATATCATCTAAACGACCAATAAAAGGAGACATATAGGTTGCTCCTGCTTTAGCAGCTAATAATGCTTGTCCTGCAGAAAAAACAAGTGTTACATTTGTTTTTATTCCTTTATCAGAAAAGTACTTACATGCTTTTATACCATCAGCAATCATTGGTAATTTCACAACAATCTGTGGATGAAGTTCAGCTAACGCTTCTCCTTCTTTTACCATTCCATCAAAATCAGTTGAAATAACCTCTGCACTCACATCACCTTCTACAATAGTACAGATGTCAACATAATGCTTTAAAATATTATTTGCTCCTGTAATCCCTTCTTTTGCCATTAATGATGGGTTAGTTGTTACTCCATCTAAAATCCCCATGGCTTGGGCTTCTTTAATCTGGTCTAAATTTGCTGTGTCGATAAAAAATTTCATTCTTTGTTTTTTATTTTGTTGAGTTATTTGGTACAAAAATACTTTATCCTGTTATAATTTATAATGATTCATTAATAACTTTTCATAAGTTCTGTCTGGCAAAACTCTTTTAAGCACAATTGAGAATTTTTGCATAAAACTTCCAATTTTATAATGAATTTTTGGATTGTTGGATTCTATTATATTATGAATCCCTTTAGCCATTTCAATAGGGTCATTTCCACTAACGACATGAGAGTTCATTAAATCTAAGTTTTCTTGATATACTTTTTTATAGGCAGAATTTTCAAAAACCGGTGTATGATAACGTCCTGAAGCAATATTCGTGGCGAAATCTCCGGGAGCAACATTCACAACTTTGACTCCTAAATTTTTAACTTCCATGCTCAAAGCCTCAGTCACAAGTTCTAATGCTCCTTTAGTTGCAGAGTAAATCCCTCTAAACGGAAGTCCCATATAACCAGCAATAGATGTAATGTTTAGTATCATTCCAACTTTTTGTAGACGCATTTGTGGTAAAACTGCTTTCATCACATCAATTGCACCAAAAAAATTAGTATCAAAAACTTTACGCATCTCTTCAGTTGATGTATCTTCAATAGGACCTGTAATTCCCATTCCTGCATTATTAATAAGAACATCAATCCTTCCTTCTAATGAAATCAATTCTTGAATAGCACTCGTTATTGTTTCAACTGAATTAACATCCAATCGTAAAAGTTTGAAAGGATGGTTTTCTATTTTTTGTGGATTTCTACTTGTGCCATAAACCGTATACCCTTTTTGAACTAAATATTCTCCAACAGATTTACCAATTCCAGATGATCCTCCAGTAATTAAAACGACTTTTCTCATGTTTGTAAAATTAAACTAATTTACTACAAATAAAAAATCCTGCGAATGCAGGACTACAATACTAAAAAAGAAAAATGGCAAGCGATCTACATCACACCGCTACAACCTAATACCTTTGCTGCGTTCCCGCCCTGGAGGAT
>CAWVTS010000018.1:0-22962 GCA_963933045.1 uncultured Lutibacter sp.
AAACGAGGTATACCTAATTCTTTAGCAACTCTACTATCCGTACGGAAAAGACCTACTTCCTGTGGAATCCCATTATTATCAAACAATGTTGAAGTACTATTAAAAAACTGCTGATGTAATGATGGTGCTCTAAATCCTGTACTAATTGCTCCACGTAAATTAAAGTTTTCACTTAATTTAACACGAGAGGCAACTTTAAAGTTTAAAGTAGAACCGAAATCACTATAGTTTTCATATCTTAATGCACCAGTAAGTAAAAATTCAGAAGTTATATCAGCTTCAATATCTAAATATCCAGCAATACTATTTCTACTTTCAGTCAATTCGTTGTTTGGACTAAATCCAGGAAAAACTTGCGCTGCTCCAGGATAAGATCTTCCAAAGAAATCTGGTTCGTGATTATAATTAGTATATGAAGCCTCTTCTCCAGCAATAATTTGATAATTATCTACTTTATATTCTGCTCCAAAAGCAACGTTTGTACCTTCCCATTTATCATCAAAGAATTTTGAAACATCAAAATTTGTAGTATTTTGAGAGAATGAAAGACCTCCAGAATTAAAAGTTGATCTAGATGCAACACCTTGTGATGCATTAAATGAATTTGAAATAGTATAATCAAAACTATTTTGACCCCAAGTATTACTAAAATCTACATCCCATTCTCCAATCTTACCTTTAATACCTACTGCAAAAGATTTATCTTTAACATCAGAATTAATATTTGGTAAAAAACCATTACCATTTACATTAGAGTAAGATCTTGTTTGATGTGGTAATCTATAAAAACCTGCAGCATTACCTTTTCTACTACTCATTCCACCAAAAGAATATAATTCCGCTCCATTATCTCCAATAGGAAGTGACATGTTAGCTAAAAAACGTCCACCTCTTAATTTAGATTGACCAATTCTCATATTGTAATCTTCTCTAGTTTGACCTCTTGCAGAAAGTTCAGCTTCTGTAAAATCAATTGGAGAACCATTGTTAGAAAGTAAATCAACTATTTGATCTTGAGAAGTAGTCGCGTTAATTGCATTCTTCAATTCTGTTGTGAAATGTTGAACACCTTGTGCGAAAAACTTAACTTGCTCAAATGATAAGTTATCAACATCTACATCACTTAATGCAGCTTCTCTTTGAATAGCATTATAACCATGAAAAATCATTGCTTCAAAAGATCCCATTCTTCCTGTAGGCTCTCTTGTTTCGATATCTCCTGTAAAATTAATATATCCTCCTTTATCGCCTAAATCAATTCCATAATTAATACTTGTATTAACATTTTCACCATCAGCACCACCTTTTAAGTTATTTGCTTGAGAAGAAAAATTTGCTCCTGCTGTAACATTTACTGTAAGTTCATTAGTAGCTCTTTTTAATACTATATTGATTACACCTGCAATCGCATCTGATCCATATTGTGCAGCAGCTCCATCTCTTAAGACTTCAACACGCTCAATAGCAGCAGATGGTATTGAATTTAAATCCGTTCCAACAGATCCTCTACCAAATGTACCATTTACATTTACTAAAGAACTTGTATGTCTTCTTTTACCATTTATTAACACTAATACTTGATCTGGACCAAGACCTCTTAGTGATGCTGGATCAATATGATCTGTTCCATCAGAAATTGTTTGTGTATTTGAAGTAAATGAAGGTGCAACATAATTCAAAATTTGATTTAAGTTAACTTGAGGTCCTGTAGATATCAATTCAGCGATGTCAATAACATCAACTGGAACTGGAGTATCTACCGCAGTTCTATTTGCGTTTCTTGTACCAATAACTACTATTTCGTCTAATGCAACTCCTGCTGTCAAAACAACATCTAAAGTTGAACTTCCGTCCATAGTAATTTCTTTTTTATTAAAACCCACAAAAGAATAAACTAAAACATCACCTTGTGAAACTTCTAACGAGTATTTACCGTCAAAGTCGGAAGATGTTCCGTTTGTAGTTCCCTTAACAACTACAGAAACTGCAGGTAAAGGGTCATTGCTATCATCAGTAACGGCTCCGCTTACTTGGTACGATTGTGCCAACGCAGAAAACGATACGAAAAATAACATAGTTAAAAAGTAAATTTTTAATTTCATAATTTTTATAGTATTTAAATTAGTATGCAACAAAAATATGTTTTTTTTAACAAAAAAATAACATTTTTTGCAAAAAAAATATACAGACCCTTCTTTAGAAATAAAGAAGGGTAAATTATTGATATTTAGTTATTTAAATCAGTTATTTTGTTTTATTTCTCTAAACATAAAATAAAGCCCTACTAAAATCATTGGAATGCTAAGTAATTGGCCTGTATTAAGTACCGATACCCAATCTTCTCTTTCTTGAATTTGAGCCTCTTTGAAAAACTCAATAACCAACCTAATTGACCATAGTAAAACCATGAATAGACCGAACAAAAAACCTGGTTTATTTTTTTTATCTGTCTTCCAATAGACAAACCATAAAATAAAGAAAACACACACGTAACTTAAAGATTCATATATTTGTGTTGGATGTCTAAAAGGTATGCTTTCTAGCACATTTCTGTAATTTAAACTATTCCCGATTAACTGATATCCGGTCTCATAATTACCAGAATTAGTAAGCTCCATTGCTTGCCTTTTAGAAATGTCATTTCTAATAAATCTAAAACCAAAATCAGAATTTGTAACTTTTCCAACTATCTCAGAGTTCATTAGGTTTCCTAAACGAACAAGTGCAGCACCAGAAGCAACAGGGATAACAATTCTATCTAATATCCACATTACACTTTTATACTTGTGTTTTCTTCGATATAAAATCATCGCAACAATAATCCCTATTGCTGCTCCATGACTTGCCAGTCCTGCAAAACCGGTAAAAGTATATCCGTTAATAAACCCAAAAATTGAGCCGTTAGGATCCTTGGCTATTGGTAAAAATATTTCAATTAGATTGTTTTTATAACTATCCCAACTATAAAAGAAAACTTCTCCTAATCTAGCACCAATTAGTGTCGCTAAAACCACATACATAAATAATGAATCAACCTTGTCTTCATCGACATTTTCACTCTTGTAAATCTTCTTCATTATTTGAATTCCAAGTAAAAATGCCGCGACAAACATTAACCCGTAGTACCTTATCGGCAATGAACCTATTTTGAAAATTTCTGGTGATGGATTCCAATCAATACCTAATTGTATCATATGCTGTTTTATTTTTATTTGTAAATATATCGTTTTTATTTAGATGCACTCTCTATCTTTTCTGGTACTGGGTCATAACCTCCTTTTCCCCAAGGATGGCAATTAATTATTCTTTTTGCGGCTAACAATCCTCCATAAAAAACTCCATGAACTTTTAGAGCTTCTAAGGCATAATGCGAACAGCTAGGTGAAAACCTACAACTTGAGGGTGTGTAAGGCGAAATAGCAATTTGGTAAAACCGAACAATCCATATAAAGGGAATTGCAATTATTTTTGTAATTCTATTGAACATCAGTTTACCGAAAAAGTTGTTCCGTCTTTCCCATCTTTTAACTGAATTCCCAAAACAAGTAATTCATCTCGTATCTGATCAGATAATGACCAGTTTTTATTATCTCTAGCATCTTTTCTCATCCCAATCAACATTTCAACTACTCCAGAGAGTTTGTCTTCTCCAATAGTTGATTCTGTAGTGTTTTTTAATCCCAAAACATCAAACACAAAATTATTAATTGTTGATTTTAAAACTTCTAAATCATCTTTTGAAATAGTTTGCTTCTCTTCTTTTAATAAGTTTATAAACTTTGCTCCTTCAAATAAATTGGCAATCAAAATCGGCGTATTAAAATCATCATTCATGGCTTCATAACACTTCTTTTTCCATGATATAACATCTATTGATGAAGCCTTAGAAACTTTTATTTCATCTAAATTGTTAACAGCTTCCATCAATTTATAAAATCCTTTTTCAGATGCCAAAAGTGCTGTATCTGAAAAATCTAAAATACTTTTATAATTTGCTTGAAGCATGAAAAAGCGAACTACACTTGGCAAATATGCCTTACTCAAATGCTCATTTTCACCTGTGAAAAAATCATTTGGCAAAATATAATTCCCTGTTGATTTCGCCATTTTCTGACCATTTAAAGTCAGCATGTTTGTATGCAACCAATAATTGACAGGATTTACGTTATTATTCACTTTTGATTGTGCAATTTCACATTCATGATGAGGAAATTTTAAATCCATTCCACCTCCATGAATATCAAAATTATCTCCTAAATACTTAGTACTCATTGCACTACATTCCAAATGCCATCCTGGAAAACCATCACTCCAAGGAGACGGCCAACGCATGATATGTCTCTCGTCTGCTTTTTTCCATAATGCAAAATCTTGAGGGTTTTTCTTTTCGGACTGCCCATCTAAAACGCGTGTATTGTGAATTGAATCCTCAATATTTCTTCCAGATAAAATTCCGTAATGCTCGGTTTCATTATATTTTAATACATCAAAATAAATCGATCCATTTCTTTCATAAGCCATTCCTTTCTCTAAAATATCTTTAATGATTTCAATTTGCTCAACTATATGACCGGTTGCTGTAGGCTCTATACTTGGAGGTAAAAAATTAAATGTATTTAATGTATTATGAAAATCTACCGTATACCTCTGTACAATTTCCATAGGCTCTAATTGCTCTATCCTCGCTTTTTTTGCAATTCTATCTTCACCTTCGTCAGCATCGTTTTCTAAATGTCCTGCATCAGTAATGTTTCTTACATATCTTACTTTATACCCCAAATGCAAGAAGTATCTATAAATCATATCAAATGACATGAAAGTTCTTACATTTCCTAAGTGTACATTGCTATAAACCGTTGGTCCACAAACGTACATACCAATCATTCCTTCGTTTATTGGATTAAAAACTTCCTTTGATTTAGAAAGCGAGTTATATACTTTAATTGTATTTGATTTATATAATTCCATAGATATAAGTAACTATTTATATTTGTCGTAAAAGTAATAAGATTCTATATGAGTTCAAAACAATCTATTCTTTTTAAAAAAAATCATATTTTTACAGAATATCTAACTCATTACTTTTAATTTGGATAATATTCATAAAACTTCAGTTGATGAATTTGTTTCTCAAATCTTAAATGGCAATATTAGCTATTTAAGTAAGGCTATTACATTGGTCGAAAGTAGCAATACTAAACATCAAGAAAAAGCGTCATTGATTTTAGAAAAATGCCTGCCACACGCAAACAATTCTATAAGAGTTGGGATAACTGGCGTTCCAGGTGTTGGAAAAAGTACATTTATTGAATCTTTTGGAAAACACCTTACTAATATTGGTAAAAAAGTAGCCGTTCTCGCTATTGATCCAAGTAGTAATTTAAAAAAAGGGAGTATTCTTGGGGATAAAACTAGAATGAATACTCTTGCTCTTGACAAAAATGCATTTATACGACCTTCTCCATCAGGTGACTCTCTAGGAGGTGTTGCAAAAAAGACTAGAGAGTCAATCACTTTATGTGAGGCTGCAGGTTTTAATTATATTATTGTTGAAACAGTTGGTGTTGGACAATCAGAAGTGACAGTTAATTCAATGGTTGATTTCTTTTTATTGTTGAAATTAGCAAATGCAGGTGATGAATTACAAGGGATTAAGCGAGGTATCATTGAAATGGCAGATACAATTGTGATTAATAAATCTGATGGAGATGCAATTAAAGATACTGATGTTGCAAAAAATGAATTTGCAAGAGCGCTTCATTTATATCCAATGAAAGAAAACGGCTGGCTACCTAAAGTAAACACTTGTAGCGCTTTATACAATAGAGGAATTGATGAAATTTATTCAATAATTGAAGCGTTTATTAAACACACTAAAGCAAATAGTCATTTTAATAAAAAAAGAAATCAGCAGAATAAAAATTGGTTTATAGAAACCATTAATAACGAACTTAAAAATCAATTTTATAAAAACCCTAAAGTTCAAAAAGAGTTAAATAAATATTTTCAAAAAATTGAAAAACTTGAAATAAATCCGTTTAAAGCTGCTCTTGAAATACTAAAAAATAAACATTAATGAATCACGAATTTACAATAATTGTCCCTGTATATAATGAAGAAGATAATCTTGAACGCGTAGAAAAAGAATTATCTGACTACATAAAGATTGCATCTAAAAAAACAAAAATATTATTTGTAAATGATGGAAGCAAAGACAAAAGTCAACCTTTGATTGAACAAATGTGCTCAAACAACAATGATTTCAGTTTTATCTCTTTTGAAAAAAATTGTGGATTGAGCGCCGCTATCTCTGCAGGTTTTCAACATACCAACACAGAACTTGTAGGTTATATAGATTCTGATTTACAGACAGACCCTAAAGATTTTAATTTATTGCTTGAACATATAGAAGAGTTTGATCTTGTTACTGGTTTCAGAGCAAATAGAAAAGATTCATTTGTAAAAAACATGTCTTCAACTATTGCAAATGGAATACGACGATCTTTCACTCATGACGGAATGGATGATACTGGCTGTCCTCTTAAAGTCATTAAAACATCATATGCTAAGAAAATACCTATGTTTAATGGTCTTCATCGCTTTTTACCTGCAATGATTCTTCTTCAAAATGGAAAAATAAAACAAATTCCTGTGAAACATTTTCCACGGATTGCTGGTGAAGCTAAATATGGTTTTTGGAATCGTTTATTAGGACCACTAATGGATTGTTTTGCTTACGTATGGATGAAGAAAAAGTATATCAACTATGCTATTGATAAACAGAATTAATGAAACCTTGGTTCATATATAGCGTTGGCTTTTTAGCACAAATCTTATTTTCTGGAAGATTATTAGTTCAATGGGCACTCTCTGAAAAAGCGAAAAAAGTAATAACTCCTTCCCTATTTTGGCAAATGAGCTTAATTGCTTCTCTCTTACTTTTTGTTTATGGATATTTACGAGATGATTTTTCAATTATGCTTGGTCAATCACTCACCTATTACATCTATATTAGAAACCTAAAATTACAAGGAGAATGGACTAAATTATCTAAATTTCTTCGATTTTTTATTTTGATTTTCCCACTATTAATTGTCATTTACGCATTTAACAATAATAAGATTGATATAAATAATCTATTTCAAAATGAAGCAATACCAACTTGGTTGATTATTTTAGGCTCAATCGCTCAACTTATTTTTACGTTTAGATTTATCTACCAATGGATATATTCTGAAAAACAAAAAGAATCTATTTTGCCCTTTGGCTTTTGGCTATTGAGTTTAATTGGTTCAATTCTAATTCTTATTTACGCTATAATAAGAAGAGATCCTGTTTTATTTATTGGACATATCTTTGGAATTACAGTTTATGTTAGAAACATAATATTATTAAAAAAATATAATGATTAAATTTATCGAAAATCATCCTGTGATTTCTATTATTTGCATAAGCCTCTTAATGCTTTTACCAAATTTAGAATCGTTTGTAGTCACAATAATGGAAGCAAGAAATTTCATTACTGCTCGTGAAATGGTAAATGATGGCCATTGGGTTTTAACCACAATGAATGGAAGTCCAAGATACGAAAAACCACCCTTACCAACTTGGCTTACTGCTATTTCAGGTATGCTTTTTGGAATGAAAAGTTTATTTGCATTGAGGCTGCCTGCAGCTTTAATGGTAACTTTTTCTGGTGTTTTTTTGTATTTATTTTCTGAAAAATTAACAAATGATAAGTTATTAAGTTTAATAAATGCATTAATATTAATTACTTCATTTTATATCGTTGGTATTATAAATGAAGCTCCTTGGGATATTTTCGCACATGGTTTTATGATTGCTGGAATCTTTTTTTTATTTAAATTATTTCAAACATCAAAAAAGAAATGGAAAAACGCATTACTCGCTAGTTTATTTATTGGTTTTTCTTTAATGAGTAAAGGTCCCGTTTCACTTTACGCACTCTTTTTACCTTTTATTATTTCTTATGGAATTGTATTTAAATTTCAAAATTTCAAGTCTAAGGTAATCCCTTTTATTAGTTGTGTTTTATTATTTCTAATAATTGGAGGTTGGTGGTTTTTATATGTAAGGCATTTAGATAGCGAGGCGTTTATAACTATCGCACAAAAAGAAACATCTCGTTGGGGAAGTTATAACGTAAAGCCTTTATATTATTATTGGAGTTTCTTTACTCAAACTGGAATATGGACAATACTTGCTTTAATAGGGTTACTATATCCATATATTATCAAACGAGTTTCTAATAAAAAACTATATAATTTTTCTTTTTTATGGACCCTTTTTGCAGTTGTTTTACTTTCTCTAATTCCTGAAAAAAAATCTAGGTATTTAGTTCCTGTATTGTTTCCGCTAGCAATAAATACAGGGTTTTATATTGAATATCTTATTCAAAGTTTTAATCGAACGAGTTTGAAAAAAAATACATGTCCAGTATATTTCAATTTTGGTTTATTTGGATTGATTGGACTACTATTCCCTGTTATAGTTTATATATTACTCAAAGAAAAACTTGACGGTTTGTGGATTAATTTCTCAATCGCATCAATCGTATTATTTGGTATCGGAATTACAATTTTTTATTGCTTAAAAAATAAAGATATTAAAAAAGCATTCTATGCAAAAATCGCACTTATGGTAGCCGTTTTACTTTTTGTGCTACCTCTTCAAAAAGCTTTGTATAGTAACTCGAATTTCAATCAAATAAGCGATTTACAAGAATCAATTGAAAATACTAGGAATATTAAGTCGTATACTTTTGGAACACTAACCCCTGAATTATTATGGTATTATGATACTAAAATCATCAATATTAAGAAAGAAGATTTATTTGAATTACCAAAAGATGAAAAGTTTGGATTGTTGATTTCTAAACAACATTTACATTTACTAAAAAACTTACCAAAAACCCATTCAGCAGAACTTATTGAAGAATTTGATTTAAATTATTTCAAGAAAAAAAGAGACCGCCTAATTAGAAAGTACTATTTGATAACAAAAAATAGTACTTTTGAATAAATTTTTACACCCTCAAAAATGAAGACACTAACAAGAACAGAAAAATTAGGTTACAGTTTTTTAGTACTACTCTTTTCTATTGGCATCTATTACGCCAATACCAATCTTGAATTCTTTGACACTTCTTATGCTCAAGAAGATGGCTTTGCTGAATATGGCACTGCATTTATGCTGTTGAGTATTTTCATTTTGCTATTTTCAAGACTATTTAAACTATGGTCTGTAAAATCTGCTACTTGGAAATTTGGTGTGTTTATAATGGGCTTAATCTTTTTATTTGGTGCTGGAGAAGAAATTTCTTGGGGTCAACGTATATTTAATATAGAATCATCAGAGTATTTTATTGAAAATAATGCTCAAAAAGAAACCAACTTACATAATATGATTGTTGATGGTACAAAAATCAACAAATTAATATTCAGTCAAATACTAACCTTAGTACTAGTAATATATCTCATTATACTTCCTGTAATTTATAGAAAGTTTGATCGCATAAAAAAACTTGTAGATATGTTTGCTGTTCCTGTATCGAGATGGCATCATACAATCGCATTTTTAACTGCTACTGCACTTATACTTACTATGCCATCAACAAGAAAATGGGAGTTATACGAATTGGCTTTTGGTGTGATTTTTTTACTTATCTTTTTAAACCCTTTAAATAAGTATATTTATTATAAAAAATAATTTCTAATAAATTAATCTTTAGCATACTTCTTAAAAGAAAGTAGTAATAATCTATAAAATAGATATCCTACTGTCCCTCCGAAAACAAAACCAAATAACACATCAAAAGGAAAGTGCACGCCAATATAAATTCTACTATAACCAACCAATAGAGCCCAAATTATAATAAATAGAGACACATATCTTACATGCTTTTTTAATAACATTCCAAAGAAAACAGCAACTGCAAGAGATGTAGACGCATGTGCTGAGAAAAAAGAAAAACGCCCTCCACAACTAGATTTCACTAAACGTATCACCCCTTTCACATCCTCATTATAACAAGGTCTTAATCTTTCAAAACCATATTTAAATAGATTCGCTATTTGATCAGATATAGTGATAACTAATGCAATAAACAATAATGAAATTGCCAACTTTTTAATTCCAAAATATTTATAAACCAAAAATAAAATAACCAAATAAACTGGTATTGATGTGAATTTATGTGTCATGAGCATCCAAAAGGCATCCCAATTATCTGAACCTAAATTATTCAAATAAATCAATAATTCAGTGTCAATATTTTTAATTTTCTCTAACATTTATTTTTTGTTTTTGGGATACATTTCTAATTCAAAAATTAAATCTGTATTTGGTGCTATTCCCTTCCTGCCTTGAGTCCCATAAGCCAAATGAGATGGTACAAATAACATTGTTTTATCACCAAATCTCATTTTATGCAACCCTTCTTTAAATCCTTGAATCAAACTTGCTTCCATACTATACTTTGATGGAAAAGGTTCGTATCCTTTTCTTTTATCTTGCTTAGTATTATAAACCCCATACTCTTTAGCCACTTGTTTATAATTAGTGTCTAAAAGGGAACCATCTGTAAAATAAACGGCATAATGAATTAAAATATCACTTCCAATTCCTGGCTTTTTACCCTCTCCTTTTTTAGTGTAAAATATTTTTAGTCCAGAAGGTAATTCTTTAGCCTTTTTAAAACTTTCATCAACTTTTTTTAAGAAAAAAAAATTTAATTTATCCGCCTTTATAAACTGATTATTAAATATTTTAACAGCATTGAATTTCTTAGCCTCTTCACCAATCCTAACTATTTTAACTATGTTCATTTTTGCGCCAACTTTCATGTTGTCAACAATTTTTTGCCCATTTACAACGTCACCAAAAACGGTATGCTTCCCATTTAAATGTTGTTGAGGAGTCATTGTAATAAAAAATTGACTTCCGTTAGTTCCAGGTCCAGAATTTGCCATTGACAAAACACCTGGTCCATTATGTTTTAATATCAATTTTCCAATAGAATCAAGCGGAAATTCATCGATGAATTTATAACCTGCGTCTCCTAATCCATTTGCTAAAGGATCGCCTCCTTGAACCATAAAATCATTAGAATTTCCATTAGTTTTACTTATAACTCTATGAAAGGTTAATCCATCATAAAAAGGTTTTCCTTTTAATGAATCTACAACGCGTGTGTTAGTTCCTTCTACAAGTGAAACAAAATTAGCTACTGTTATTGGCGCTTTTTCAAACTCTAGTGACAATAAAATATCTCCTTCGTCTAACTGAATATCAGCATATATGCCTTCAGGAAGAGTTTTGTATTTTTCATCCAACTTTTCCTCACAAGAAGAAAGGCTTAATAATAAAACAGACAATAGCAGTAGTTTAATTTTCATAATTTTTTGTATTTACTTTATTTCAAGTAATTCAACTTCAAAAACTAAAGTCATAAATGGCTTAATTGCACCTCCTGGACGTGGAGTTGCTCCATATCCTAACTCTTGAGGAACAAAGAATTTGTATTTAGACCCTACATTCATTAACTGCAAACCTTCAATCCAACCTTGAACAACTTGTCCAACTCCAAATTCAGAAGGCTTGCCTCTATCTACAGAACTATCAAATACAGTTCCATCGATAAGGGTTCCATGATAATGAACTGATACTCTATCAGACCTCTTAGGCATAGGACCATTTCCTTTTTTCATAACAATATATTGCAAACCACTATCAGTAGTAACAACACCATCTTTTAATTTATTATCTGCCAAAAACTTTTCACCAGTAGTTTTAATATCTCCAAATTCTTCTTCGGCGTTGGTTTTTGCTTGTTCTGCTTTTTCCTTAGATTTTATTTGTTGTCTTTCTCTAAAATAATCACTTAAAGTTTTGCTAATATCTTTTTGCTCTAATAACAAATTAATTGAATCCATTCCATTTTGATACCCTTGAACAAATAAGTCTCTTTCTACTTCACTAAAATTAGATTTTAATTTAATAGCCATATCGAATCCAACTGCATAACTCACAGAATCTAATTGTGTTTTTAATGGCTTGTTTGTAACTTCTTGACCATTGCATGATATTAATGTTACTGCTGTAATAATACCTACGATAAATTTAATTGTTTTCATTTTCTTATATTGATTTTATTTAATTTTACTTTATATATTAATGGTTGATTAACTCCTATTTTTTCTTGATTTCCAGAATACCCAAAAGCAGCATGTGAAGGAAATAAAAAAACGACTTCCTCATCTTCTTTCATTAATTTTAACCCATACTGTATTCCATACTCAATATTCTCTTTATCAATAAAATGAGACTGCCTACCTAAATCTTTAATAGAATATAATATTTTGTTTGAAAAATCAGATATTTCATATTCAAATTCAACCTCATCTCCAGAAATTGGCTTCCTTTTTTCTTCATTTATTTTATGGATATATTTATACCAAAATCCATTAGATGATGTGACGTAATTACTTGTTGAGTCTTGTGAAATATAATATTTAATCAATGATTTTTGAAGTATATTTACTTTTTTATTTCTCTGTATGGATTCGCTTAAAAAAGAACTTGAACTGTAAGTCACAGGCTTTCTTGGAATAGGTGTATTACAAGAAATAAAAAATAATATTATGAATACTAAAGAACTATTTTTTTTCATCAGACAACTTCAATTCTGTAGTGTAATTTTGCAATAAATTTATAAATTTCTCTGTTGTTTCTTCTATTGGAACTTCAGATCTTCCACCTGCAGCATTATCATGTCCTCCACCATTATAGTGATCTCTAGCAAACTGATTTACTGAAAAACTACCTTTAGAACGAAATGAAATCTTAATTATTTTCTGCTCTACATCTTCAATGAAGATTGCAGCAAAAACTATATCTTTTAAAGATAATGCATAATTCACTATTCCTTCTGTATCGCCTTTCTGAAAATTATTTTCATCCAATTCTTTTTGTGACAAGGTTATATAAGCCGTTCTATTTTCTGAATTAACTTTTAAGTTTTTTAAAGCCTGGCCTAGTAATTGTAATCGACCATAAGAATTAACATCATAGACATCATTATGAATTTGAGCATTATTCGCTCCTTTATCTATTAAATCAGAAATGATTTTATGAGTCACGCTTGTTGTTGACGGGAAACGAAATGAACCTGTATCTGTCATAATCCCTGTATATAAACATGTTGCTATGTTTTTTTCAACGGCATTTACATCATTTAACATTTCTAAAAAATGGTATACCATTTGACATGTCGAACAAATTGAAGTATCAGAATAAATATAATTTGTTATCGATGTGTCCGGTTCTTGATGATGGTCAATCATTACAAAAGTAGTCTTCAACTTCTCAACAGTTTTTTGCATATCCTCTCCTATCCTATGCAATGCATTAAAATCTAATAAAAACACGATCGATGCGTTTTCTAAAACTCGTTTTGACTGTTTATTTTGCTTATCAAACAACTTCACATCATCAGATGAGGGCATCCATTTTAAAAAGTTTGGATAATCATTAGGAGCGACTACTGATACGGAATGCTCTTTCTTTAAATAATGATATAGTGCCAAGGAAGATCCTATAGCGTCACCGTCAGGGTTTCTATGCGGTATAATTACTATATTTTGAGGTGTTGATAGTAATTCTTTAATCTCTATTATTTGTTCTTTTGTCATACGGTTGCGAATATACGATTAAATGTTTATTTGATATTTATTTTTCAAAAAGAAAACAGTATATTTGCATCCGATAAAAAACAAAATAAAATGGCAACAAATAGAACATTTACTATGCTTAAACCTGATTCAGTAGAAAAAGGGTACATAGGCGCAATATTAGAAAAGATCAATGCTTCAGGATTTAGAATTGTAGCAATGAAAATGACACATATGACTACTGCTGATGCTCAAGAGTTTTACGCTGTTCATAATGAACGTCCTTTTTATGGTGAATTAGTTGAATATATGACTCGCGGACCAGTTGTAGCAGCTATATTAGAAAAAGATAATGCTGTTGAAGACTTTAGAGCTTTAATTGGAGCAACTAATCCTGCTGCTGCTGCTGAAGGAACTATTCGCAAATTATACGCGGCTTCTATGGGAGAAAATGCTGTTCATGGTTCTGATAGTGATGAAAACGCTAAAATTGAAGGTGATTTTCATTTTTCTGGTAGAGAACAATTTTAAAACGTATTTAAATGTATTTAAAACCGATTTAGCTAAATGTTAAATCGGTTTTTCTTTGATTTCAAATTCTCTTTTTATAAATTTACATATCATTAGTTACTACTAATCATAAAGTATCTGGTGGCTTAAAGTTAATTCTAATGAGTTACATATTAACCTTTTCTAACAAAAAAGTTATCGCCACCTTTAGTGATGATGTTAAAGAGGGTGAGTTAACTACTGCATTCCTTGAAATTGTAGACACTATAAACATCAAAGAAATAAATCATATTGTTTTTGATTTCAGCAAAGCTATAGATTATTCTTACCCCAAAGATTACATGACAAAAGTTAAAGTTGTTACACAATTTTCAACTGCTTGGAATGCAGATATCAATATGCTTTTTGTGGCTACCAATAAGCAAGTTAGACATATGGTAAATGGATTTATGAACCATTATGATGATTTAAAGTGGAAATACCACTTGTTCGAAAACATAAATGAGACTCTTAAAATAAGTGATGAAAGCATCTGATTTTTAAAAATAAAATATGAATAAGCTATTTATCCTACTCTATATTTTAATTCTAAATTCTTCAGATTGTAAATCTAAAGAAGTGAACAAAATTCCAAAATGTATTCAAGAAATGATTGTTAAGATTTCAACTAAAGAAGTTGCAAATCCTCCAATACTTATTTACAGTTACATCTATAATGAGCAAACTGTTTATTACATAACTTCTAAATGCTGTGACATTCCAAGTAACTTATATAACCAAGATTGTAATAGAATTTGTTCTCCTGATGGAGGTTTTACTGGAAAAGGCGATATGAAATGTACTGATTTTTTCAAGAAACGTACTGAAGAGAAGTTGGTTTGGAAAGATGAAAGGAAATTTAGTGAGAAAAAATTAAATCAACATTAATTTTGTGATTATTTCCTCGCCTAATTCATCATTAAGCATCTTAATAATTTTTTCTTTTCCATAACTCAATTCTTCTCTTAAAACAGATGATTTAAGTTTCACTACCAACGTTTTATTTTGCAATTGAACACTTTCAGTATAAGACATCACACCATTTCCCATTAATTTCATCCAAGTTTCTCGAACATCCAATTGACGTATACCTTTAGTTAAGTTGTTTTCTTTAATCACAACTTTCATAAGATCTTTTAAACTATGGTACTCATTCTCTCGCTTTCCCATATTATAATTTAAATAGTTGGTATGATTGATTTGTCTTTTTCACTACTTCCTCAGTTCTATCTGCATGTGTATCACTAATAAATATTTGTCCGAAATCATCATGATTTACTAAATCAATAATTTTAGAAACCCTTTTCTCATCCAACTTATCAAAAATATCATCTAATAATAAAATAGGCTTCACTTTAGATTGATTTTTAATAAAATCGAACTCAGCCAACTTTAATGCTATTAAAAACGATTTCTGCTGACCTTGACTACCAAATTTTTTAATTGGATAACCACTAATTTCAAACTGCAAGTCATCTTTGTGAATACCTACACTTGTATATTGTAAAATTCGATCTCTTTCAACTGCTTTTTCTAATAAATCAACTAATTTTCCTTCATCAAGTTGAGTTTTATATTTCAAACTCACACTTTCCTTTCCATTTGATATTGTTCGATATCTCGCTTCAAAAATAGGTGTAAATTCAGTTAAAAAACCATTTCTTTTCTTATAAATAGATTCACCAAGCTTTTCTAATTGCTCATCATATACTTTCAAATTAAGCGAATCAAAAGTTCTATTGGCAGCAAAATATTTTAATAACGTATTTCTTTGAAGTAATACTTTATTATAATTAATTAATAATTTTAAATAGTTTTTATCCGACTGAGATATAACACTGTCTATAAACTTTCTACGTCTTTCGCTACCTTCTATAATTAAATCTCTATCTGTAGGTGAAATAATAACTAATGGCAAATAACCAATATGATCTGAAAAGCGTTCATATTCTTTATCGTTTCGTTTGATACACTTTTTTTGACCTCTTTTAAGACTACAAATAAAAGTGTCTTTTCGTTCATCGATTAAATATTCGCCTTGAACCATAAAAAAGTCTTGATTGTGTCTTATATTTTGTGTTGCAACAGTATTAAAATAACTTTTACCAAACGATAAGTAATAAATTGCATCTAATGCGTTTGTTTTCCCAATTCCGTTATCTCCAACAAAACAATTTATTTTATGCTGAAAATCAAATGTTTGAGATTCAAAATTCTTGAAATTTATAAGTGATAGTTTATCTAAACGCATTATTTTGTATGAAATATCAAAAGATTGATAAAATTATTGAAAATTTTGCGATTAATGGACTTTTACTTTCCAATTAAAAATCTTACTTTTGCGCCGACAAATTTAAGAAGATAATGGCGACTTATAAAAAAAAAGGGAATAAAATTAAAAACGAAGCAGGTGAAATAAAATCGGCAATAGAACAAAACAGTACAACTGCCGAGGTATTTAACACCCTAGATGATACAGCTTCAAAATCTGAAGCATGGGTTATTAAAAATCAAAAAAACATTTTTATTGTTTTAGGAGTTATTGTTGCTGGAATGCTTTTACTTCAAGCATTCAAACAATTCGTTTCTACACCCAATGAGACTGCTGCTGCAAACGAATTAGCATTTCCAAAGAAATACTTTGAACAAGCAAATTCTGCCGCTGTTGCAAAAGATTCATTATACTCTTTAGGGCTTGAAGGTGGTGATGGTAAATATGGGTTTTTAGATATTGCTGATCAATACGGAAGTACAGATGCTGGAAATTTAGCAAACTATTATGCTGGTATAACTTACTTAAATATGAAAAAATATCCTGAAGCTATAGAATATTTAGGGAAGTTTTCTTCTGACGATGAAGTATTAGGCGCTGTTGCTAAAGGAGCAATTGGTGATGCTTTTGCGGATTTAAATCAGCAAGAAGATGCTTTAGAATATTATGAAAAAGCAGCAAACTTAAGAAACAACTCTTTCTCTACTCCTCTGTTTTTATTCAAAGCAGCAAATACTGCTTTAGATTTAGGGAAATCTGACAAAGCATTAAAGATGTTTGAGGAAATTAAAAAATCATATCCAAAATCTGAAGAAGCAAAAAATATAGACATCTATATCAATAAAGCAAAATACGCTAACTAAACTGATAGTATGGCAACAACTAATTTATCACGTTACGATAAGTCAACAATCCCAAATGCGAAGAACCTTCGATTTGGGATTGTTGTTTCTGAATGGAATGATTCTATTACAGAAAACTTATTTAAAGGAGCGGAACAAACATTGATAGACAATGGAGCTGACCAAGAAAATATTGTTCGGTTTAATGTTCCTGGAAGTTTTGAATTGGTTTATGGTTGCAAAAAAATGCTTGAAACTCAAAGTGTTGATGCTGTAATTGCAATTGGTACCGTAATACAAGGTGAAACAAAACATTTTGATTTTGTTTGTGAAGGTGTAGTTCAAGGCATCAAAGATTTAAATATTATTTATGATGTCCCTACTATTTTCTGTGTATTAACAGATAATACATTGCAACAATCTATTGATCGTTCTGGAGGAAAGCATGGAAACAAAGGAGTTGAATGCGCTATTGCAGCTATTAAAATGGCTGTTTTGTAGATTTATTTTACTTCATAATTTACAATAAATTTAACACGAACCTTATTCATAAAAATTTGACCACAAACTTATATTTGTGTAATTTTGATATTCTTATAAGTTTATATAGATATGGGACTCCTTAAAAGGCGTAAAAACAAACAGTTTGATTACAACCCACGTTATTTCGATAACGACGGAGAAGGCAGTCCATATAAAATAAAACATAAATTTGACGAATTTAGGACTACAATTGGTGAAAGCGTTGGACTTAAAGGGAAGTTTATAAAAGCAATGAATGAATTAAAAGGTGAGCAAAGTAAAAAAACCAGTAAAACTATTTTTATCATTATTGCTGTTTTAGTTTTGTTGTTTCTCATTTTTATAGATTTTGATTTATCAATTTTTAGAACAAAAAATTAATGCCAGATATCATTCAACTTTTACCAGATCATGTAGCAAATCAAATTGCTGCTGGAGAAGTCGTGCAACGACCTGCATCTGTAGTAAAAGAACTACTTGAGAATGCTATTGATGCTGGTGCAACATCAATAAAATTATTGATAAAAGATGCCGGAAAAGTCTTAATTCAAGTTATAGACAACGGTAAAGGCATGAGTGAAACTGATGCTCGTTTTTGTTTTGAAAGACATGCAACGTCAAAAATAAAATCTGCAGAAGACTTGTTTAATTTACAAACAAAAGGCTTTCGTGGTGAAGCTTTAGCTTCAATTGCTGCCATTGCTCATGTAGAATTAAAAACAAAACAAGAAAACCAAGAGTTAGGAACTTGCCTGAAAATTGAAGGAAGTAAAATTCAATCTCAAGAATTAGTTTCTACTCCAAAAGGAACCTCAATAGCAGTAAAAAACTTGTTCTATAATATTCCTGCAAGAAGAAATTTTTTAAAATCAAATGCTGTTGAATCTAGACATATCAATGATGAATTTCAGCGAGTAGCATTAGTTCATCCTTCTATTTATTTTTCTATGTATCACAATGACAGTGAGTCTTATGTGTTAAATATCTGTAACTTAAGGCAGCGGATTGTTGCTGTTTTTGGAAAAAAAACAAATGAAAAATTAGTTCCGATAGATGAAATTACTGATGTATTAAATTTATCTGGTTTCGTTTCAAAACCAGAATTTGCAAAGAAAAAAAGAGGAGAACAATTCTTTTTTGTTAATAATAGATTTATAAAAAGTCCTTATTTACATCATGCAGTTGTCAATGCTTTTGACGGCTTACTTCCTTCTGGTTATCATCCATCATATTTTTTATATCTAACAGTTCCTAAAAATACAATCGACATCAATATCCATCCAACAAAGACTGAGATAAAATTTGATAATGAAAAGATTTTATATGCTATTATGCGATCTACTGTAAAACATAGTTTAGGGCAATATAATGTTGCGCCAGCTCTAGATTTCAATAGAGATTCTACTCTTGATGTTCCATATGATTTTAAGGACAAAAAAATTGACAGAGAGCCAAATATTAGTATTGATAGAAATTTTAATCCGTTTAAAACAGAAGTACAAAAAAACATTCAGTTTCCATATAAAAGAGAAAAAACTACTGATTGGGAAAGTTTATATACTGATATTGAAGTGCCTGAACCTCAAATATCATTGAAAACTGATGAAAATCAATTATTTAGCGATACAATTCCCGCAAATAAAACACATCAGATTCACGGAAAATATATTATTAGCGCCATCAAATCTGGTCTTATATATATCAATCAGAACTTAGCTCACCAACGAATTTTGTATGAAGAATATTTAGAAAATATAACCGTTAAAGAAGCTATGAGTCAACAATTGTTATTTCCTTTAGAGATTGTTTTTAGCAAAGATGATATTAATTTGATTAAGGAAATTCAATCAGATATAGAAAGTACAGGTTTTTTGTTTGATAAAATTAATAAAGAAACTTTGACTATCAAAGGCATACCGACTACTATTAATGAAAGTCAGGTTACAATTATTTTAGAGCAATTGTTGGATGATATTAAAAATGAAATTCCAGAAGCAAGTTTTAGCCAATTAGATATAATGGCAAAAAGTTTAGCAAAAAGTATGGCAATAAGAACTGGAACTCAATTAACACTTGAAGAGCAAGAGAATATTGTTGAAAGGTTATTTTCTTGTAAAGAACCTAATCATTCACCCTACGGAAAGCCAACTTTTATATCTATTGATATACAAGACATTGACAAAAAATTTGGATTATGATGAATAGAATTACAGATGCGGTAAAGCATTTGATAATAATCAATATTGTATTTTTTATTATCACTTTTGTTTTAAAACTAAGTTTTAGTGATTCACTAGCCTTATACTTTCCTGAAAATGAAAAATTTGGAGTTTGGCAATACGTAAGCCATATGTTTATTCATGGCTCACCAATGCATATAATATTTAATATGTATGGCTTATGGGCGTTTGGAACGCCTTTAGAGCAAATGTGGGGAAGAAACAAATTTTTATTCTTCTATTTCTCAGCAGGTTTTGGTGCAGGAGTTATATATACATTAGCAAATTATTATCAGTTCAATTCAATATTAAGCCAACTTTCAGGTTTAGGCTTATCTGAACTTGATATTCAAAATTTATTAAACACAGGAAGTTATAATTCATCAATTTTAGAATCAATTTCTGAAAGAAAATTATCAGAATTCTACGCAACATACCACACTCCTGCTGTTGGTGCTTCAGGTGCTGTTTATGGCGTATTGGTTGCTTTTGGAATGACGTTTCCAAATTCAAAATTGGCTCTTATTTTCTTCCCAGTTCCAATTGCTGCAAAATATTTTATTCCTGTAATTATTTTAGGTGACATATTCTTTGGTGTAACTAAATATTCTGTTGGGAATATTGCACACTTTGCACATATTGGCGGAGCATTAATTGGATTAATTATTATGCTTACATGGAAGAAAAATCAATTTAAGCGTTGGGATTAATGAATATTCTAGATGACATAAAACACGCATACAGTAATGCAACTATTGCTGAAAAGTTAATCTATATAACACTTGCTGTATTTATTTTTTCGCTCTTTGGTGATTTTATTTCTAATTGGTTTGCACTACCTTCAAATCTTGAGAGTTTTATTTCAAAACCTTGGACTATTTTGACTTATGGATTCTTACATAGTAATTTTCCTCATGTGTTTTTCAACCTACTTTTCTTGTACTATATAGGAGATTTATTTCTAAGTTTCTTCACACCAAAACAATTTTTAAATTACTTTATTTTAGGGACATTAGTTGGCGGAATATTTTATTTAGTTTTAAATCCCGGAAGCTATTTAGTTGGTGCTTCCTCTGGAATTATGGCAGTTTTAGTTGGTTTAGCAACTAAAATTCCTACATATGAAATTAGACTTAATTTAATTGGCGGAGTTAAACTTTGGGTTATTGCACTCATTTATATTCTAGTGAGTATTGCAGGTTTAAATGGGTTAAATTCTGGAGGTAATATTGCTCATTTAGGGGGTGCCTTATTAGGCTTCGTATATACCAAACAACTTGAAAGAGGTTTAGATATAGGTAAAATACTTGAATCCATTATCAACTTTTTCACTAACGCCTTTAAACCAAAAGAAAAAAACAATCTAAAAACAGTTTATAAAAAAAACAAAATAAAAAGAAAGCCTACACATAAAGAATCAAATGAAAAGCAGCAGAAAATTAATCGTATTCTAGATAAAATTAGTAAATCTGGATATGAAAGTTTAAATAAAGATGAAAAGAATTTTCTGTTTAAATCTGGCAATAAAAACTAATTTGCTATGAAAAAATTATTCTGGCTAAATAAATTACTTTTTATACTAAATTCTCTTTTTGCGTTTTTATTACTACTCTCCTATTTAATTCCGTTTATTTCACCAAATAGGTTTCCAACAATTTCTATTTTTAGTTTAGTTGTTCCTGTATTAATTATAGTGAACATCCTTTTTTCAATTTATTGGGTCATCAAGTTAAAAAAACAATTTCTACTTTCAACTTTAATATTACTAGTTGGTTTTCAATATATCAATTCACTTTATAAAATATCTGAAAAGAAAATTTTATTAAATGATGACGTGAAAATTATGAGTTACAATGTTCGCGTTTTTAATATCTATAAATGGAAAAAAGAAGGAAAAGAAGAGACTTTAAAATTAGTGAAAGATTTTATAAAAGAGAAAGATCCAGATATTATATGTTTTCAAGAGTTTTTAACTGCATATGATGTGAATTTCGATTATAAATATAAATTTATAAACAACAATCCAAATAAAGACATATCTTATTTTGGGCAAGCAATTTTTTCAAGATATGAAATTATCAATTCTGGTTCTCTGAATTTCAATAGTTTAGCAAATAATGCAATTTTTGTTGATCTTGTTAAAAATAATGATACTGTAAGGATCTATAATGTTCATCTAGAATCACAAAAAATTCAATTAAACAAAGAAAATTTTGGAGAAAAAGATTCTGATAAATTACTAAAACGGTTTCAAAACACCTTCAAAAAGCAAGCTGATCAAGCAGAAAAGTTATTGGCTCATGAAGAAACTTCAAACTATAAAACAATTATTTGTGGTGATTTTAACAATACCGCATTTTCATATGTATATAAACAATTAAAAAATTCTAAAAAAGATGCGTTTATAGACGCTGGAAAAGGCTTTGGGAAATCTTATGATTATATATTCCCTGCACGAATTGATTTTATTCTTACTGATAAAAATATCACAATTAACAACTTCAAAACGTTTGATATTCAATACTCTGACCATTTTCCAGTAATGGCAAGGTTAAATTTTGATTGATAATCTTTTTCTATTACAATTTTATTGATACTTTTGCGTTAATATAATAGTTAAATGTGGGGTTTAATATTATTTTTTTATTTATGACTAAAAAATACGTTAAAACCCTGTTCTTCATTTTTTTTGTTGCTTATAATTCATTCGCACAAAACAATCCTCCAGTTGTTGAAAATGATTATGATACAACTGACATTAATACAACACTAAATGTCACAGCTCCAGGAGTTTTAGGGAATGATTCTGATACTGATGGTGATACTTTAACAGTTGTCCAATTTATAGTTAATGGGACTAGCTATAA